>CAZBKS010000065.1:0-8745 GCA_964492475.1 uncultured Syntrophomonas sp.
TCAAGCAATCGATAGAGTTCGAGTTTGCCGTTGAGCATTTCGTAGGTTTCGATGCTCATAACAGCCAAATCTCCCTGCCCATCTTTGGTAATAAAAACAGGTTCTCTGCTTTCATGGCAGAACGTCGAAATCTCATTGTAGTTGTTCCTTAAGTCCGTGCTGGATTTAATGTTTGGCATGGAACCAGCCTCCTTTCCTAATCTAAAGAAATTATACCCGAATTTCTTTAGATTAGGAAGGCGGTGGTATTTGTTTAAAGTCAATAAAGGTATGCAAGTCAAAAACAGTACCCGGATGTGTAAAGATGACAACAACCCGTCCACCCGACAACGCCACAAACTAAACTCCAAAATGATAAAAGTTTCTAAACAAACCTCGCCCCTGAGAGATACAGAAAGCTTTTACCCTTTCTATTTGCATATCTATAGAATATGAATCCTCTTTATAGAAGGAATGGCGATCATATACAGCAGCAGGCATGGTATCACACCTTTGGTATTTAGATGACTTGTATTAATAATATCAGAAGAGGGGAGGCGGAAGAACATATGTTCAAGAATGAGGTGTAAAAATATATTACAAAAAAACAACATAAATGTGAAATACAGTTAGGAAGTAATTGCGGGTTTGTGACTAATAAATGCTCATTCATGGCGAAACAGGAAAATAAATATGTTAAAATATGTTAAAATATGTTAAAATATGCTAATATTAAAAGAAAAAGGGTGTATTTTTATTTGAATTAGTGGCTAACGTCAATTCAAAGGAAACAGTATATTGAAGGAGGTGATAAACTGAGCTGCCTTTTAAAAAATCCAGATATCCGCCTAATCACTAAAATAATAGTGATACGGCAGGGGATGAGAAAACAGCTTTTCAAGAGAGATGAAGGTTTTCTTTTAAGTTTACAGAACGAAAAATTATTATACGAGGAGTGTTGGCAATGAAAAATAATCGGATGCGTACTGTAGCAATCGCAATTGCGGTTATAACTGTTCTGGCTTTCGGTGCGTACAATATTCAAGCTAGGAGTGAGTATAGTTATAATTTGAGCCAGTTTGAACATACTAGTGCCGCACCAGCACCGGCTTTTGCTGCTGAAGGCAATAAGGCATTATTTGGTTCCGACCTTATTGAAGAAAAACAGGATATGCAATTGGATATCGCTGTTAAATTGAAAGAAAATCTAATAGGCAATAATGTTGATGTATCCGGTGATGGCTGTCTCATTATAGATGATAACGAATACCCATTTACAATAAGCGAAGGTGAACTTGAACAGATCGAAACCAAAAGTAAGAAACTCTATTACCACGGATGGGCAGATGGATATATTGAGATAGATGGTGACAAAAAAGAAGTCTCAATGGGTGTCGATATAATGCCAGAAGATGATGATCGTATAATAACTATGATCATTGATGCACCTGGTGGGGCTGCCGCTTTGGCATTTGGCGAGCAATTTTCTGAACACAAGGAGTATTTAGCAGAACTGAGCAAAGAAAGTCAGAAGGCAGATGAGGAAAGGGAGAAAGTTAATGATCAAGAAGGGGAGGTAGTTAATGATGAGGAAGCTGAATAAGTTTATAGTTACCTTGTTGATTGGCGCTTTTATATTACTTCCTAGTACTTCAGCTTTAGCAGCATATAACGACAAGGATAATAATGGAACAATTGACTATCTATATGATAGTTGGTATGACTGCAGTACTTATTTAGGTAATGGCAACATTCACACAAATACTGTATTACAGGTAAGTCAGTGTATTGATGCAGATCAAAATGATGGGAATACCGGTGTTTTTTGCAAGTAAAAATTCCTCACTTTTGCAAAATATTTTCCCCGGGCACCAGTGGGGAATTTTATGTTAGAAATTACCATACTCAGTCTCATTTCCACCCCCATTATATCAAATCGCAGTTACCATAAATGTATGTAAAAGGAATATGCGTTTTTTTAACAGTCAATGGCTACCTTGCTATGGTTAATAAGCTTTTTTGTGGTGTGCAGGGAAAGTTTGACACAACATTCCCTGCAGCAGTAGATTGCTAGTTACGCTGACTTCTCACATTGCCGTAGCTTTTTCCTCAATTGCTCATAAATGTCCTGTTCTGTATATTCAAAGACATGGTCCTCATTGTCCGTTACTAAGCTGCCGTACTGATCAAGTAATTCGGTTTCGAGTTCAGCCGGGATTGATATCCGCATACTTTCCAAAATGCTTTTTAATTCTTTCCTGGTTAATATCATCATCGTATTCTCCCCTCTATGTGTTAGGTTAACGCTGATTCTCTCATCCGGTTGCTTGGTCCTGGAAACAAGAGCAGGTGGCAATGGTGCAGTACTCTGTCCAGTATGGCCCCGGTCATTTGCTCATCATAGAACACATTGACCCACCGGGAAAACTCAATGTTGGTATTAATAATCAGCGTCTTTCGTTCATAGCATTCGGATATCAATTCAAATAATAACTGTGCTCCGGTACGATCAAGGGGGACATATCCCCATTCATCGCAGATGATAAGCTCTGCTTTGGTTATCTTTTTCATAAAGGCTGACAATGTCCCACTCTTTTTAGCTTCGGAAAGCTTGTTGACCAGGGCAGCTGTCCGGAAGAACTTGGTTTCTATGCCTTTTTTACATGCTTCAACGCCTAAAGCTGTTGATAAAAACGTCTTGCCAGTACCCACATTACCGTACATCACGAGATTGGTTCTGGTATTTAAGAATTCACAGTTTTTAAGGTATTCAGGAGTAACATTACTGGGCAATGTGACTTCATCAAAGCGGAAGTCATCAAAAGCTTTAATTGAATAAAAACCGGCACTCTTAAGGAGTTTATCCTTTCTTGTATGCTCCCGGTACTCAAGTTCGGATTTTAACAGCTTGAACAGATACTCCTGGTGGCTCTCTGCCTGCAATTTAGCGGACATTTACGCCATGTTTCTGCTGAATCTAAGTTCTTTGCAGCAGGCTGCTATTTCGTTAGTTAGCATTTTGAACACCTGCCTTTGCCAGTCCTGCATCATAAACCGCTAAATTTGGGGTTACACGCATCAGTTCGGGAATGTTTCCCGCCAAACGAATGGGGGGAAGCTCTACTATATTTTTATGAATCCGGTTATGCAGACTAATCAGGCTGTCTACATCGGTTGCATCATATCTTAAGGCATGATCTACGGTTTCTATTGCACTCTCAAAGCCACTTTCCCGGGTTAGTTCGAATTACCCGCAGAACTTTGCCCTTATCACTCTTGATACATTTTTCAAGGTATTCTTGTAAAGATTCCGGCAGCATTTGATAAATGCCCGTGTATTTCAATGCACCAGGGCTGCGGGAGAGTTGTGTTAAGTATGGCAGCCATTGCATTCTTTGCTGTTTGTAATCGCCATAGAGTCTTTCATGGCTGACCACTACCCGATGATTTTCATCCAATGGAATAACTTCATTAGCAGTTATTTTTACAAGAACCCGGCTATTGGCATATTTAGGTGATACCGAATACTCATGGAGGTTATTATTGAGATAGAATCTGCCGTAGCCGTTTGTTTTTATGGTTATGTATTTACTGACATCAAGAGATACTGCCGGCAGACTTAGCAGTGCAGCCTTATCTTCACCGTATAGTTCTTCGATGGTAGCATCTTTGCGGTAATGCTCTCTAGCTGAGTCGTCTTCGCATTTTCTCAGTAGTTCTTTATTAAACTCTACTAAGCTTTCAAACCTGGGAACCGGCACCAGCATATTTCTGCGATGATAGCCGACTTTACCCTCGACATTGCCTTTTTCATGCCCGGAATTTACGTTGCAAAATGCAGCTTCAAACTGATAATGTTCCATGAATCTGATAAACCCATCTGTAAGGTTACGTCCACCTTCTTTTAATACTTTTGTGACGATAGTTGTGGTGTTATCAAACCAAATTCTGTTGGGAACACCGCCTATGTGTTCGAATATAGCTATCAGACCTTCCAGCAGACATTCCATATTTTCGCCTTTAAACAGCTGAAAATAGCCTTTGTTGCTGTATGGAAAGGATAGATTTAAGTATTTGCCGCTATAGAGCCGGCCATTTTCGTAATAATCAGCATCTCCAAAATCAACCTGAGCTTCACCTGGTATATGCTCCAAGGGGAGATAACCTTTTTGGTTCTTAAATATTTCTTTTTTCCTCTTTGCTACATATCCGGCTACGGTTCGATATGAGCAATCAAAGTCTGAACCGTATTTTTCAATCAGCCGGGCATATACTCGCCTGGCCGTATGTCTTTGCTTCCGTTTGGCCTTTTTATCCTCTGTAAGCCATTCGTCGATTTCTGCCTTAAACGGATCCAGTTTTGGAAATTCAGCCATAGGTAAAGCTTTTGGCTTTGGCGTATTCCAATCTTCTTTTCCAATGTACCCCCTTATCGTTTTCCTATCATGCCCAGTTTCCTGGGATATCTCCGTAATATTCTTCCCTTCTTCAAAATATAGTTTTCTGATATCATGTATCTTAGTCGTTGTAAGCACCTCCAGTCCTCCTTGTAACCTTTTCGTTTCCAGTTACAAGGGTATATTTTGGTTCTGGTGCCTGCAATGACTTTTTTGCATTTTCGGGGATTTTCTACTTGCAATAGTGGGGAATTTTATTTGCAACTTTGTCCTATTTCATTATGCAATAAACAACCGGCAAAGAAAAAATCAGAGTCTGGTCAAATACTGATGGTGTAAAAGAGCATTTTGGAGATGAATATGAGGTTTATCCCCGCAGAGTGAGAGCTTATTTCTGGTGTTATGATAGTGATGACAAATTTGAAATATACCGCGTATATCCTGATGAAGATGATGATGATATAGATTGGGACTTTGATGTTCGCAAGGTAGCTTTAACTATTGTGCATAACCTGTTGGTTGACTATGTATTTTCCAGTACGAATGTATATCTTGCTGATAATACCGGTGATGGTAATGACGATTATTGCTGGATTGAACAGCGGTTTTCAGAGACAAGTAGTGCCCGCAATCAATTGGATTTACCTTCTGGAATATCAAATTCTAGAGCTTATAAACAAGATGACACTGGTGCCATATTCAGATTTTATTACCGTGAATGGAGACCGTCAGGTTATGAACAGGATGCTGGAACGCAGGCAAGAATATATTATCACGCTACTGATTGGAGCTTAGACTGGTGGGGATGGAGTCAAAAATCAGAGGTAGAACATGAACTGGTTGCGGGTCCACACTAAACAAATGAAAGAAATTGCCAAAAGAAACCTAATTAATGAAGAAGGAAGGATTAAATGGAATAAAAAGAAAGAGGGTGTATTTTTATTTGAATTAGTGGCTAACGTCAATTCAAAGGAAACAGTATATTGAAGGAGGTGATAAACTGAGCTGCCTTTTAAAAAATCCAGATATCCGCCTAATCACTAAAATAATAGTGATACGGCAGGGGATGAGAAAACAGCTTTTCAAGAGAGATGAAGGTTTTCTTTTAAGTTTACAGAACGAAAAATTATTATACGAGGAGTGTTGGCAATGAAAAATAATCGGATGCGTACTGTAGCAATCGCAATTGCGGTTATAACTGTTCTGGCTTTCGGTGCGTACAATATTCAAGCTAGGAGTGAGTATAGTTATAATTTGAGCCAGTTTGAACATACTAGTGCCGCACCAGCACCGGCTTTTGCTGCTGAAGGCAATAAGGCATTATTTGGTTCCGACCTTATTGAAGAAAAAAGGGATGTGCAATTGGATATCGGTATTAAACTGAAAGAGAATTTAATAGGCAATAATGTTGATGTATCCGGCGATGGCTGTCTCATTATAGATGATAACGAATACCCTTTTACAATAAGCGAAGGTGAACTTGAACAGATCGAAACCGAAAGTAAGAGACTTTATTATACTGGATGGGCAGATGGGTATATTGAGATAGACAGTAATAATAAACTAATTTCAATGGCAATCGATATAGTGCCGGAAGATGATGACGATGTTATGATGTCCATGATCATCGAGGCTCCGGGTGGGTCAGCAGCTCTGGTATTTGGTGAGCCCTTTGCTGAATCCAAAGAGTATTTAGAAAAACTGGGCAAAGAAAGTCAGAAGTTGTGATATAAAAAGTTTCACTAGTTGCCAGAGTAAAGCTCGTGGAGAAGTAATAAGTCTGATGGATCTGCACTGTTTAATGTTTTCCATCCATAACTGCTGCTCCTTTCGGCAATAAACAACTACCTAGATATCAAATTGATCCAGTTTTACATCTTAATAATAACTCCAGCTGGGATATATTGGCAAATACCTGGGAATGCAGGATTGACCCGGGGTGAATAAATCTTTATCATATTCTAAAAGGACGGTGTTTTCTTGCTGACAGATAGATTACTTGCTATTTCCAAGATGATAATCGCCGGGCAGGCGGCTGCCGATATCGGTTCTGATCATGCTTTCCTCCCTATTTACCTGGTAGAGCAGGGAATTGTACCCAAAGCAATAGCTACTGAATTATCTGATGGACCCTTATCAAGAGCTCAAGAGGCAATTGAAAACTGCTCTTTTCCAGATTCAATTGAATTAAGGAAAGGAGATGGGCTGCAGCCGCTGACAGCTGGGGAAGCTGCCACGGTGATAATTGCCGGTATGGGCGGAGAAACCATATGCAGTATATTATCATGTGATTGGGATAAGGCAGCCAGTTTCCAGCGTTTTGTCTTTCAACCTATGAGCCGGGCTTATATGCTGCGTGCTTACTTGGCTGAGCAGGGTTGGCCTATACTCGGTGAGAAGTTGGTAATAGAAAATAAACGAATATTTGTTATTATAAGCAGCAGTCCGGGAAAAATTCCTTATAAACTTTCTCAATTAGAACTGGATATAGGTCCGATTATACTCGATACAAAGGATAGTGACTGGGGTAAGTTCTATTTGGAGCAGTGGATGGCAAAATATAAAGCTGTGCACAAAAGCCTTTTGCGATCAAATACTTTTGAAAATAGTGCATTAATACTCGATTATCAGCAGAGAATAGAAGGATTGGAGGCAATATTGGATGCAAGTGAGAGTTAATGATGTGATTACCATGATAGAAAGCTATTTTCCTCTGCATCTGGCGGAAACATGGGATAATACAGGCCTTCAAATAGGTTCTCTGGATAAACAGGTGGAGCGGGTGCTTATTAGTTTGGATTTGGATGCTGAGATTTTAGAAAAAGCTTTGCTGGAAAAGGTGGATATGATAATCACCCATCATCCGCTGTTTTTTAAACCGCTCAAAAACATTAATTTTGATTTACCTGAGGGTGCTCTCATTAAAAGTTTAATAAAGTCAGACATAAGCGTTTATTCAGCTCATACCAATTTAGATGCGGGCGATCTGGGGTTGAGCCAGGTACTGGCAGAAAAATTTGAACTCCAGGATATAATGCCTCTGGATCGATATAAGAGAGAGGACTTATTAAAAATAGTAGTTTTCGTTCCCGCAGCCCATGTGGAGGCAGTCAGAGCAGCGATGAATAGTGCCGGAGCTGGAAACATTGGTAAATATAGCGACTGCAGCTTTAGGTTATCTGGTATAGGCACTTTTCGCCCAGGTGAAGATACTCATCCATTTATAGGCCGCACCGGGCTGCTGGAGGAAGTGGATGAATATCGGCTGGAAACGGTAGTCTATAGGAAAGATTTAAAAGATGTTCTTGGGGCTATGGGGAAGGCACATCCTTATGAAGAAATAGCCTATGATGTGTACCAACTCGAAAATGAATCTAAAGTATATAGTATGGGTAAAAGGGGATTATTGAAATCTCCTTTAAAACTCAAAGAATGTGCGGCTCTGGTTAAGGAAGCCCTGCAGTTGAAGAATATTAGAGCGGCAGGAGATATGGAAAAAGTAATAACGAGTATGGCAGTAGTCAGTGGCGCCGGGGCTAGCTTCATTGACAGTGCTATAAAGCAGAATATTGATGTCCTGGTAACCGGGGATGTAAAATATCATGAGGCTAAGGACGCAGCAGCCAGAGGATTAGCAGTTATTGATGCCGGCCACCAGGGGACAGAGGGACTCGTGAGTTCCCATTTATGCAATCTGCTGGCTGAAGCCAGTCGTCAAAAGGGCTTTGAGATAACCTATATACCGGGATATTCCTCTAGTTTGTTTCACTGTCTGTAGCGATAAATACGGTTATTGAAATTATGTTAAAATAAAGAAAATTTAGAAAGTTATAACAATAACCGGAAAATTGGCTTGCGATGAATAAAAACAAAATATATTTGCCAGAATGTAAATAAGAGGATAACATAAAAAAATTTCAATATTTTTTAAAAAAATTTAAATTATTAGCAGGAATTGCCGTTTTTTTGGGGAATGTAAAATAAGGTCAATAAAAATTAAAGGGAGGACTATGTCGTGAACAAATCGGAACTTGTCAAATCCTTAGCGGAAAAAGCGGAAATTACTCAGAAAGATGCTGCTAAAGCACTGGATGCCACTGTAGAAGTTATCCAATCGGCGCTCGCAAATGGAGATAAAGTCCAAATTATAGGTTTTGGTAGCTTCGAAGTTCGTGATCGCAAAGAAAGAAAAGTTATAAGCCCGGCAACCGGGGAAGAAATTAAAGTTCCTGCTACAAAAGTTCCAGCATTTAAACCCGGCAAATCCCTTAAGGAAGCGGTCGCGGTTGAAAAGAAAGCCGCTGGCAAAGGCAAAAAGAAAGCTACTAAAAAGAAATAAGGGGAAACTAGAAAAAAAAAAGAGATACGC
>CAZBKS010000066.1:0-8709 GCA_964492475.1 uncultured Syntrophomonas sp.
CGGAGGAAAGAGCTCCCTGCAAATATTACCATCGTTTTTGTCAGCACCCTCGGGCAGGGAAAAAGGCCATTATATTGGAGTTGATTTCGGAGGAAGCAACCTGAGGGTGATGTTGGTAGAACTGAAGGGACAAGGTTGTTATGAGATAGTAAAACAGATCAGCCAGCCCTTGAAAGATCCCCAAGGCAGATATGATTATACGACCGCTGAGATCAGTGGCCGGGAAGTCTTTGCTTTGGTTGCCGATCTGGTGGCGGAAGTATGGAGAGGAGCATCGCCATGCAAGCTGGGTCTGACTTTTTCTTATCCCATGCAGCAGCATGGTATTTGCTCAGCGAGCTTGCTTCGCTGGACAAAAGAGCTTAAACCCAGAGAGACGGTAGGTCGGGATATTGGACAGATGCTGGCTGAAGCTTTGATATATAAGGGCATTGACATAAAACCAGCGGCGATAATCAATGACACGGTAGCAGTATTTCTGGCGGGCTGCTACTGCGATGCTGCAGTATGTGCAGGTTCCATCTGCGGCACTGGTCACAATACCTGTTTTCTGGAACCGAGCCGGATAACAGCTTCTCAGCAGGTAATGATTGTTAATACCGAGGCCGGTAACTTTTCTTCCCTGCCAGGAAACTGTTATGATCAGGCTTTGGATCAGGCTGCTGATGATCCTGGACAGCAAAAGATGGAAAAAATGGTATCGGGAAAATATCTGGGAGAACTCATGCGCATTACCCTGAAGGATCTCGGGGAAAAAGGTTGTCTTCCTGGTTATGACCGATCCTTGAGGATATGGAACCAACCTTATTCCGTTCCCACTGAAGTACTGGGATGGCTGCAGTCAAAGAAGAGCAAGGAAATGCAGCAGCTTGCTAATTGGATGAAGGAGAACGATTTTTATACTATCCGGGATGGTTTTAACTGGCTGAACCTGATAAGTGAAGCCATTCTGGTGCGGGCGATGAGGCTAATAGCTTCAACTTACATCGCCATTTTGGAACGGAACCATCAGTTCAACAACGAAAAGCAGGTTATTGCAGTAGATGGTGCACTATTTAAGTATTTAGCTGGCTTTTTGCCCGGAATCGAAAGCATACTGCGGCATGAATTGCCGGGTCGTTCTATCGCACTGATGTATACAGCAGATGGATCAAATGTTGGTGCAGCAGTAGCCGCAGCCCTGACAGGAGACAGCACATGTAGCAATACTGAATAAATGGCAGCAGGCCGATAGTGTTTGTAATAGGCCATGGCCAGGCTTTTGAGCGGACAGGACAACGTTTATTATTGACATATGGCACAAGGTATAATAATATAAGCATATACTTATAATAAATAACAGAAAGAAGATGAGTATTATGCTGCAAAGATTTTCCGACCTGCTAACCTATCAGTGGTTTAATTTGAAAGAGGGAACCCATCTGGCGGATGCGGTAGACTTTTTTATTTATGATACTTTAAAGATTTTTATTATGCTGTCGGTCATTATTTTTATTGTAGCAATTATTCGCAGCTTTTTCCCGCCGGAGAAAACCCGCAAAATACTAACTTACCGGCATCAATATACGGGTAATATAGTAGCTGCTCTATTGGGAATAGTAACCCCTTTTTGTTCCTGTTCGGCGGTGCCGGTATTCATAGGTTTTGTGGAAGCGGGTATTCCCTTGGGCGTTACTTTTTCCTTCTTGATATCTTCACCTATGGTTAATGAGGTTGCCCTGATATTGCTATGGGGGATGTTTGGAGCCAAAATAGCCATAATTTATATTGCCGCCGGTCTTACCGTAGCTATTATTGGAGGATTAACTATCGGGAAGCTACAGATGGAAGAGTATGTGGAAGGTTATGTCTATGAAGTCGCCCAGGATATTAAGGGTATCGAAATGGTGATTGCCGAACAGACCTGGAGAGATCGCCTGCTTTATGCTAAGGACTATGTTAGGGATATCTTAAGAAGAGTTTGGCCTTATGTACTGGTTGGTATCGGGCTAGGTGCATGGATCCATGGCTACGTTCCTACTGACTTTTTAGCCAGCTATGCGGGGAAAGACAACCTGCTGGCGGTACCAATTGCAGTAATTATGGGCGTGCCGCTCTACTCTAACGCTGCCGGGGTAATTCCGCTGGTGGCAGCACTTCAGGAGAAAGGTATGACCATGGGTACGGTTCTAGCTTTTATGATGTCGGTTACCGCCCTATCTCTGCCCGAAATGATTATTCTGCGTAATGTACTGAAGCCGCGTTTGATTACGATCTTTGTGAGTATCCTGGCTGTTTCAATAATACTGGTAGGTTATCTATTTAATTTATTGATTCCCGGATAGGAGTAAGTGAGGAGAAACGGAAGACAGTAATTTTTGGGGTTTGCATACCCAAAATTTAGTCATAATGATATGATAAGTATCAAACGGTGGCTGATCCATTTCTATCGATTGAGTTCATGCCTTTTAACAATAATGTTGAAGGGTGCTAAGATAAAAATAGCGTATGTTTGATATTTACAGCGTAAAAACAATGCCCATAGTTCATAGTAATAAGATCAGATTGGGAGTGAAAATATGTTTGAAAACTTATTTAAAGCCTTGGGCGAACCGACCCGGTTGAAAATTCTTAAACTTCTGGCGGTTAAGGATTTATGCGTTTGCGATCTGGAAGAAATAATGCAGGCCAGTCAACCGCGCATATCTCAGCACCTTAAGGTGTTAAAATATGCCGATCTGGTTACTGAACGAAGGGAGGGCCAGCGTCGAGTTTGTAGTTTAAATAAAAAGCTGCTGATGAATAATATTAATGATTTTCTGGATTATATGGAACAGCCGCTTGAAGAAAATGCCGAATTTTCCGAAGAACTATTGCGAATGCAGTCCATGGACGGTCAGGCCTGTACCAGAAAATATGGGGAAAAGATGAGGCAGAAAATTCTATAATGAGCAGCCAGGCTATGAAAACAAGGAAATAATAAAGAGGAGGTCGTTTAAGATGAAGATTGAAGTGTTAGGCAGTGGTTGTTCAAGATGCCAGCAGCTGGAAAAGGATGTCTACAATGCTCTGATCGACCTGGATATAGCAGCTGATGTATCCAAGGTGCAGGATATCAAAAAAATTATGGAGTATAAGGTGATGACGACACCGGCTCTGGTAATTGATGGCCAGGTAAAAATCGCGGGCAGATTACCACGCAAAGATGAATTGTATAATATACTGGAAAATTCCAAATAGGCAAGCAGCATAAAAACAGGCATCTTATAGTGATTAATATGAGACCAGATTTAATATTTTAAGGAGGATAATCATGAACACTATAAAAATCGAAGTTTACGGCGGGATTAATACTGGCGGCGGAGGATGCAGCTGCGGCTGCAGCAGTTGTACTCCTGCCGATGCCAGAACTGAATTTGAAGCGGTGCAGGAGGCTCTGGTAAAAAAATATGGAGAAGGGGTACTGGACTTTGAATTCATTGATACCGGAATTAATATTCAAAATTATCCTCAGGTTCAGCAGATAATTCAAGCCGGATATTCTTTCCCGGTTATAGTAGTTGATGGAAATCCTCGTTTAGCCGGGGGGATGCCTATAGACGCTATGATACAAATTATAAGTGAAATCCAGACTGCTCAATAAGGTGGGGGCCAGAGATGCAAGAAACGGTATCTTCATGCATTAAAAAGAACCGGTTATCCGGTCCTTTCAGACTGTCAAATGCCCAATACCTGCGTTAACTCGTAAAGCCCGTTCAATCACTTGTTAGGGGGACAGTCCTCTTGGAGGTGTGTCCCCACACCTTAACCGCCTCAATCACGGGCTTTCATTAATGCCTTGCTATTGAAATTCATTAATAGCTGGTGAAACGAGCAATGTGGTGCTGGGAGTTTTTGCCCGGTGGTGACTTTATCGACCCGTGATTAACATGGTTAATAACCTCATTTACCTGACATTACTCTATTAATAAATAACCCTGGCCTGTTTTAATATAATCCATAATTTTATCAGCAATCACCTTATGCCCTTCCCGATTGGGATGCATCCCGTCTCTGCAAAGAAATTTGGTGAAATTGGGATGCTGCAAAAATGCGCTTCTAACATCAACAAATCTCGTATGAGTTTCTTCTGCGACTTTTGTAATGACAGAGCTGTATTTTTCTTGCCAGAAGTAAATCTCAGGAACGCTTCCAATCCATTTAAGAATATTACTTTGGGTAAGAGGGTTATTTTTACTAACCCATTCCAAATATTTATCGGCATTAAGCGGAGGCAAGGTCATTAGCACGGGAGTAATTTTAACATTTCTTAATAAGTCTATCGTCTCTCGCAGGGATGTTTCAAATATCCTGATTTCCGTTTGGGGCAGGTGGTTCGCATCTGGACTATCTGCCACCTCATCCCAATTGAAAGCACAATCATTGCCACCGTATTCAATTAAAACTATATCAGGGCTCTCCTTGGATATCTGCTTTTCCAATTTATTGAATCCTCTGGTTATGGTACTCCCGAATTTAGAAATATTTTTAATAGAACATTCCAGTTTAGAACTGATTATGTTTACATAATTATCCGGCAGCACAATATATTTATTTTTCCCTTCATCATATATAACGCCTTTAGAGATTGAATCTCCAGACACTAGAATTTGGATACTATCTTTATCGTTTATCTCGCTCATCTGGCACCTCCCTTGTTCCAGTATACCTTCTTTAGTATTTTTATATAACCCCCATCCGGCTTTTCTACAATATCTTTATAAATCCTTCCACCCCAGGGTTTAGCAGCTATATCTAATCATAATTGGTGCGAATTCCAAGTGACTAAACAAATCTAATTCTTCGTTTTTCTTATTAACGAGACGATGCTGGATATTGATACGTGCGAATATAAACCTGCCAGATGACTAATAACTATTAATTGACAGTCGGGAATAAAGTTGTTATATTTAATTCATAATGAACATATGCCCATATGTTATGAGTAATGAAATTTTACAATATTTAGAGAAATATGCGTATTGGAAAGGAGGTAATGCTCATGCCGCGTGGAGATGGAACAGGACCTCAGGGCAAAGGCCCGGGTACAGGCAGAGGTCAGGGAAAATGTATTAACAAGAATAAGCCGGCGGATGCTGATAAAGGAAAAGGACCCCGTTCTTCAGGCACTGGTGGCCGTGGAACAGGTAAATCTGGAAGAGGTATGCAGGATAAAGGTTAAGGACATAAATAGTAATGTAAGTTAAAAGATGATAGAGGAGGTCGATGCATATGCAGAATATAGCTATTTGTGCCAGCGGAGATAATTCTACCGCTATGGTAGATGGACGATTTGGGCGCTGCCCGTTTTTTATGATCTGGGATACTGAAGCTTCTGAATTTAAGAGTATGAAGAACACTGGTATTGAGGCTGCTCATGGAGCCGGTACCGGAGCTGCCCAGGTTCTGCTGCAGAATAAGGTCGGGGTTATTCTTACTACTCGTATTGGTCCCAAGGCTTTTCAGGTCTTAAATTCAGCCGGTATAAAGATATACCAGGGTCAGGATAATATGAGCGTCCAAGCCTTGCTGGACAAATACCTGGACCAGCAGCTGCAGGAAATTAAACAGCCCAACAACTAGTCAGGTAAATAGTATTTAGTAATGGTTAAAGGAGAAGCCAAAATGGAAATAGCTGTTGCAAGCGGCAAGGGAGGTACCGGTAAAACTTTGGTAGCTACCTGTTTGGCCAGAATCCTTGCTGAGTATAATCCCATATTAATTGATGCCGATGTAGAAGAACCCAATGCAGGGTTAGTCATACCCCACCGGCTAATGGATACTAAACCTGCATTCAGGCCGGTTCCGGAAATTGACATGAAAAGCTGTACCCAGTGCGGCAAATGCGCCGAGTTATGCCGATTTAATGCACTGGTGGCGCTGCCCGCCGAAGTGATGGTGTTTACTGAATTGTGCCATTCCTGCGGCCTCTGCGCTTATATTTGTCCGGAGAATGCCATTAACGAAGTAAATCACAAAATAGGAGTAATCGAAGAGTCTGATTTACTCAGCGGAGGCCAATTAATAACCGGCCGATTATTAGTGGGTGAGGTTCAGAGTCCTCCTTTAATTAAAGCGGCCCGGGACACCAGGCGGCAGGACAGTGAATACCGGGTGGTGGACTGCCCGCCGGGAACCACCTGCCCGGCTATAGAGTCGATACGGGATAGTGATTTTTGCCTGCTGGTGACCGAGCCGACTTTGTTTGGTGTCCATGACCTGGCACTATCTATTGATGCAACCAAACTGCTGGGTATTCATACAGGCATTATTATAAACCGCTGGCAGGGCGATGACGGTGATGTGGGAATTATAGCCCGGGAACACGACATTCCCATACTGGAGCGTATACCTTACAGCATGGAACTGGCCAAATCATATGCTCGTGGGGAAAACCCCCTGGATGCTATGCCGGAACTGCGTGTGATACTGGAAAAGGTAATTGATAAGGTGAAGGAGAGGGTAGCGTGAAAGAACTGTTAGTACTCAGCGGCAAAGGAGGAACTGGAAAGACATCCCTCACTGCTTCATTTATTTGCCTGGCCGGGAAAGCCATAGCATGTGATTATGATGTTGATGCATCCAATTTGCCCATTCTCCTGAAACCTATTGATTCCGAGGGGCATGAGTTCAGTGCCGGTTTAACTGCTGATTTGGATAAGGATATCTGTATCGATTGCGGTTTGTGCCGCGATCTTTGCCGCTTTGATGCGATCAGCAGCGAATACGAGATCTCCACCTTATCCTGTGAAGGCTGTGGCTTTTGTGTTGAGGTCTGCCCGGTAGAAGCCATATCAATGCAGGAAAGACCGTCCGGTAGATGGTTCGCCAGCAGCTCTGACGCAAATGGAAAAACGATTCCCCTGTTTTACGCCGAACTGCGACCAGGTGAGGAAAACTCGGGCAAGCTGGTAGCCCAGGTAAAAAGTGCTGCCCGCCGGCAGGCTCAAGAAGAAGGGTATCCATTATTGATATCAGATGGCTCCCCGGGAATTGGCTGTCCGGTTATATCTTCCCTGGTGGAAGCAACCCTGGTCGTTATAGTCGCTGAGCCCAGTGTTTCTGGATTCCATGACCTAAAACGGGTGCGGGAATTACTGGAATTAAGAGGAGTAAAGAGCATACTGCTGATTAACAAGGCGGATCTTAATCCAGAAGCATCAGATGCCATGGAAAAGTGGGCCCGGGAGTGTGATATACCATGCGCAGGCAGGCTGCCCTACAGCTACGAGCTGGCGGCTGCGGTTTCCGTGGGCGAAGTTCCAGTCAGCAGGAAAGAACTGCATGATTTGATTTTACCGGTATGGGAAAATATTATGCAAACTCTGGAAGAACTTGACTAAATCACTTGGTGCGGTGACGGGGTTAATTTATGCAAACCCAGAAAAATTAAGTAATAATTCATAGGAGATGAACAAGTAATGCAGGTCAACGAAAAATGTGTTGGTTGTGGAATCTGTGCTGATTCCTGCAGTTTTGAGGCTATATCGATAATTGATGGCAAAGCGGTTATCGATAACGATTTGTGTGTGGGCTGCGGTTTATGCAGGGACATATGTCCATTAGAGGCAATTGAAGAGGCTGCCTAACATACGTTTGTCTATTTAAGAAAAATTGAAGATAAACCAGCAATTTGGGGGCCTGGCCCCCAAATTGCTGGTTTAAGAAGATAAATGCCTGGTGTACATAATGCTAATGAAACCGGTTGGCAGCAGGCACTTATTAGTTACCCTTTAAATACAATGATAATACCACATCATTGGCAGGGGTATAATTTATGAGGAGAGCATTAATCCGATTTGAAGATGTAGGTCCCGGCGGCCCTTATGATTCAGCTGAAGCTCTGCAAAAGCTGCGGGTTATTTCTGATTACCTGGCTTCAGAAGGGGTGCCCTTTCATATATCGATTATTCCTCGTTTCATCAATCCTTCCACTGGGTACGATAAGTCCATCGATATGAACCATGATCCTTATGTAAGGCAGTTTACTGATACCATTCAATACTGCTGCCATAACAATGCGGCCCTGGGAATGCATGGTTATACTCATCAATATGCTGAATCAGTCAGCGCTGATGGATGGGAATTTGCATTTTCCTGCAGCAGCAGCTGCCCGCCGGATGATGTGGAGGAAGCATGCAGTCAACCTGAGGCATTTACAAACTCTTATGCCTATAGCCGTTTAAAACAGGGGTTTACTGCCTTTGCTAAATCTGAATTACGACTTGATTGGGGCTTTTCTACTCCACACTATTCTGCCTCTCTGGTGCAGCGATGTATTATCGAGGCATGGTCAGGCCTTCTTTTTGAAAATTCTCCCTGCGGTTCTAATCCCAGGCAAGCTGCCCTATATGATAAGGACAATGAATTTTATCGCGGGGTCATTTATGTTCCCACCCCGTTATTTTATGTAATGCCAGACCGGGCTGATCTGGATGTGGAAAGGATCTGCTGGGAGATAAAAGATTACCAGGCTGATGAACTGGCCGCCTTTTTCTTTCATCCTTTACTGGATTTCCCCTTTATAACCATAAGCAGGGAAGGGGAAGTGTTTTATAATGAAAACTCCTACTTAAAAAGGCTGATCAGATGCTTCAAAAAAGAAGGCTTCATTTTTGTACCCCTGTTAAGCCTGTTCGATTTTGTGCCTGCATCCCGCAGGACCGGGTTCTACCCGGGCATGGAAAATAT
>CAZBKS010000067.1:0-3333 GCA_964492475.1 uncultured Syntrophomonas sp.
CGAAAGACGTGGTATATAGGAATTATGCAAAAACACTCAGTTGATTTCTTGGATGGGATTGATGGATTCGATGTATCATAAAGGGTTCTTTATTAGTTTTGAAGGAATTGACGGCTGTGGCAAAAGCAGTATTATAGCTTACCTTAATACTAAATTAAATACACAAAACCTGATTAATATAAGAGAACCTGGAGGCACCATATTATCTGAAGATATACGATATATGCTGTTAAACGAAAAGAATAAAGATATGGCACCGGAAACGGAAGCTCTTCTATATGCTGCTGCTCGCAGCCAGGTGGTTAAACAGATCATTAAACCTGCACTTGTTAAGGGCAAGATGGTACTGGCGGATAGATTTATAGATTCAACCATGGCCTATCAAGGCTATGGAAGAGGGTTGGACCTTAAATACCTGAAGATGCTGAATGATTTTTGCACCGGAGGGTTAAGCCCGGATTTAACCATCTTATTGGATTTGGAGCCAGAACTGAGCTATGGATATAAAAAGGGGTTGGCTCCGGATCGAATAGAAAGCGAAGGCTTGGGGTTTCAACGATTGGTTCGGAAGGGATATCTGCAGCTGGCTGCAGATGAACCCCAAAGGATAGTGAAAATTGATGCCGCCCAGGAGTTCTCTGTGGTAGGAGAAGAGGTACTGAACCATATTCAAAGGCTTACAGGTCGGGAGGATATATAATTGAGAGTAGAGCGCGATAAACGACTGAGGGTCTCTTATCAGTCTAGAGAAACCCCGGGTTTAACTGATATCAAAAGGGGATCCGAAAGTGCTTTTGATCAAGAGTTAAACCAACACAACCAGAGACAAATGCAGGAGCGAATGAATGAGATACTGCAACAGATCGATACGCTCAATAAACAATTAAAAAATAATCTTACAATAAGCAATCTAGTGCTCTATAGTAATTTAATTAAAAAATTTTTAAAAGAAGCCAACTTTAGGGCGTATCAATTAAAACAGGAAAGAGGTTTGAACCGCAGGGGTAGATTAATGCTGATCACTATTAGTAAAATAGATATGGAAGTTGAACAAATGGTAAATGATTTTGTATCCAGCCAGAAGGAACCATTTGATATACTGGCAGTTATAGATAAAATAAGGGGGATGCTTGTAGACTTAATAGTGTAAGTCCACATTGCAAGCTTAAAGATAATATGGACTACTTTTCAAACATAGTAGGACAAGAAAGAGTGGTTGGATATTTAAAAAGGGTCATTAGTACAAATGAATTCAACCACGCCTACCTTTTCTGGGGGGCAGCAGGAATAGGGAAAATGCAGACCGCGCTGGCATTTGCTTATGCTACCATTGCAGCCTCAGATGATGAGGCCCGTATTTATTTAACACAGATGATTCATCCGGATTTGAAAATTGTACAAGTCCTGGAAGGCAAGACCAGGATATCCAGGGAGCAAATAATTAAAGACATCGAACCATGGTTGGCGGTAAAACCGTACCGGAGCAGGCACAGAATAGTAATAATCAGAGATGCCCATTTAATGACCCTGGAAGCCGCTAATGCGTTATTAAAGACCCTGGAAGAACCGCCTGCTTATACTATTATTATCCTGGTAGCAGATAATAATAATATTCTCGAGACCATAATTTCCAGGTGCACCTTAATCAATTTTTCCTCCGCTGCAACCAGTCATGTAAAGCAGTTTCTCCTGGACCGCGGATATGATGAGCAGAAGGCTATCAGCATTGCTTTGTTGGCACAAGGTAGTATTGCCAATGCGCTCAAGCTGGCAGAAGGGGAGGCATTTAAAGAATTATGGAGCCGGGCGGTAAATATTTTACGGGACATATATGAAGGAGAGATAGATAAGGTAATAGAGACCGCACAAAACCTGGATGATGATTCGGAATTGCTGATTACTACAGTTGAAACGATATTAAGGGATATATTGGTGTATGAGGAAACAAAACAAAAGGTATGGCTGAACTTTCCAGATAGTTTGGACCTGGTTGGAATGGTAAAGAATATAAATTACAGTAAATTAAAACAGGCTATCACAGATATTGGTTCAATAAAAAAATATTATAACAGCAATTTAAACAGTCTTGTTTTAAACATAAATATATGTTACAAGATTCGAGATGCATTAAAATCTTCATAAATATTAAGGGAGGTTATTATATTGCCGTGGGTTGTGGGAATAAGGTTTAAATCAGCTGGTAAAATATATTATTTTGATAGTGAAAACCAGGAGTATGATATTGGTGGAAAAGCAATTGTAGAAACAGTAAGAGGAATAGAGTGTGGAACAGTTGCTATAGGCAATCGTGAAGTACCTGAAGAAAAACTGGTCCTGCCGCTGAAGAAGGTTATACGTAAGGCCAGCCCAGCCGATTTAGAGACCTATGAAAATAATAAAAAAAGGGAACAAGAAGCACTTGAAATATGCCGCAAAAAAGTAGCAGAACATAATTTGCCTATGAGGCTAATTGATGCGGAATATACTTTTGATATGGGTAAGATAATATTCTACTTCACGGCTGACGGGAGAGTGGATTTTCGTGACTTGGTGAAGGACCTGGCTGGCATTTTCAAAACTAGAATTGAACTGCGACAGATAGGGGTAAGAGACGAAGCTAAAATGCTGGGTGGCATTGGCTCCTGCGGTCAGGAACTGTGCTGTCATTGTTTTCTGGGTGAATTTGAGCCAGTGTCGATTAAAATGGCGAAAGAACAGCATTTATCATTGAATCCAACTAAAATTTCAGGTATCTGCGGCAGGTTGATGTGCTGCTTGAAATATGAATCAGAATTATATGAGAACAGGGGAAATGGGGAGGCCAGCAATGGAAAAGACTGTCCGGGAAATAGCAGCAATTCTGAGGGAACTAATTCTTGAAGTAGGAGACCTAAAAGAACGAATGACCTCGCTGGAAAACAGACTAATAAAGGAAGAACCCCCTGCCCATATTTCCTGTCCCTTATTATTAGAAGGGGAATCCTATGGTAATTTAGGACGGATATATAATGAAGGATTTCATGTCTGTCCGGAGGCTTATGGGCAACCACGGGATGGGGATTGCCTTTTCTGCGTCGCATTTCTGGAAAAGGAGTAAAGGCCATAATCTATGGAAGAATTTCTGGTGGATGATGATGAAACGCTGGACGATTTATTATTAGGAAATATGAAAATTATCCAGCCCCGAAAAGGCTATAGATTTAGCATAGATTCGGTATTAATAGCATTTTTTGCAGATTTACAGGGCGTACAGCAGGTAGTTGATTTAGGCACTGGCAGCGCCGTGATCCCCCTATTGTTATCCTATCGAAACCCGTATATAAATATAACCGG
>CAZBKS010000067.1:3343-8688 GCA_964492475.1 uncultured Syntrophomonas sp.
GTGGAACTCCTTGATACAGTGGTTCAAAGGGCTAACAGGAATATCACGTTTAATGGTTTGAGCGAGAGAATTAAAATACTTCAGGCCGACATCAAAAACCTCCAAAAACTTCTGCCGCCCGAGGGGGTTGATCTAGTAGTAGCTAATCCACCCTTCTGGAAAAAAGGTGAAGGCAGAGTAAGTAAAAACCGGGAACAAGCAGTGGCCAGACACGAATTGAATATCGACTTGCCTCAAATAATTAGAACTGCCAGTTATTTACTGCGATCCCCAGGTAAGTTATGTATGATTCACAGAGCGGATCGCTTAGAAGAAATTATTCGCTATCTTAACCAGAATCAGCTTGGCACAATCAGGACGCGCATGGTGCATGCCTTTCAAGATAAGCCGGCCAATCTGGTACTCGTAGAAGCCCAGAAAAGTATGGCTGAACATGCCATTGAATTAATACCACTGATAATATATAAAAAAAGAGGAGTTTATTCAGAAGAAATACAAAAGATTTATGCCAGCACCTGATGACTGCCTGAGGACAAAGAAAATAATAGCACTAGTGAGGTGACCAATAGTATTGGGTAAACTTTATATATGTGGGACACCTATTGGAAACTTGGATGATGTAAG
The DNA here is from genome assembly GCA_964492475.1 of uncultured Syntrophomonas sp. Classification (GTDB taxonomy): domain Bacteria; phylum Bacillota; class Syntrophomonadia; order Syntrophomonadales; family Syntrophomonadaceae; genus JAAYJK01. Next base: position 3,968 of record CAZBKS010000067.1, read on the forward strand.
CATTAGACTGTTGAAAACGCTGCGAATGGTTGATTTTATTGCCTGCGAAGATACCCGGCATACCATCAAGCTGCTGAATAGATATAAGATAAAAAAGAAAATAATCAGTTATCATGAACACAGCAGCCTGAACAGGGAGAATTACATATTAGAGCAACTACTGGAAGGCAAAAACATAGCTCTGGTTTCTGATGCCGGCATGCCAGGTATTTGTGACCCCGGGGAGAGGCTGGTGCAAAGGGTGATAGAGAATGATCTGGACATCGAAGTGATACCTGGTCCATCAGCAGCGGTTTCCGCCCTGGCAATCTCCGGATTGGATACCAGTGCCTTCATTTTTGAAGGCTTTTTACCCCGCCAGGCGGGCAAACGAATGGAAGCATTAGAAAGAAATAAAGAGGAACCTAGAACAGTAATATATTATGAGACTCCGCACCGGTTGATGAAGACGCTCCTGGATATAAAGACTGTGCTGGGTGAGAAAAGAAAAATTGTGATGGTTAGAGAATTGACCAAAAAACATCAAGAAATTATTAGAGGGAATATTGATGAAATTATAGATAGATTTTTGCAGCAGGATCCCCGGGGGGAATTTTGTCTTCTAATTGGAGGCAAGATGAGAGAGCCTATGAAATTAAATGAGGAACAATTAATAAAAGAAGTAGATGACTTAATAGAGAAAGGAATGGATAAAAAAGAGGCCTTCAAGCTGAAGGCCAGACAGTATAATTTACAAAAGTCTGTTGTTTATAAGTATTATACCGACCGCCATTGATGGTTCTTAACCAACCTGTTTGGTCAGTTCGGTTAGACAGGATCTACACAGGTTCTTGCCCTTATAATTGATTACTTCTTCTGCATTTCCGCAGAAAATACAAGCCGGTTCGTACTTCTTCAGAATAATTTTGTCGCTGTCAACGTAGATTTCAAGAGCATCTTTTTCTTCGATGCCCATGGTCCTTCTTAATTCGATAGGAATAACTATGCGACCTAATTCGTCAACTTTTCTAACTACTCCGGTAGATTTCATCATATGGCTACCACCCTCCTCTGCAATAACATTTATCTTGTCCCGACACAAAGTATACCAACATTGGCAGAAATAGTCAAGGATTTTTCTACATAATTGGACAAAATATGGGCATAATAAACAAATTCCTGAAGTTTTAGGGCGACTTCTCCAGGGTTGATCAATAAATTTGTCGGGTAATGAAGAGAGGGGGTCTTAATTGTCGAGTTACATAGTTTTGATATGAATAAAGACATCAAAATATGGTAAAATATAAAATACCGCTGTTCGTAATATCGGCTAAAAGGGCAGATTGCTTTAGCCCATATTGACAAGTAATGGCATAATATAAAAAAACAATAAATTGTTTTATCAGGATTATGAGCAGGAGGGACATTTTAAATGACCAAAAAAAGCTATTATATTACCACGCCTATTTATTATCCCAGTGATGCCTTGCACATAGGTCATGCTTATACTACGGTTGCGGCTGACTGTGTAGCCAGGTTTAAGCGAATGCAAGGGTTTGATGTTTTCTATCTGACTGGGACAGATGAACATGGGCAGAAGATTGAAAAAGTAGCTTTAGATAAAGATATGACCCCACAAAATTATGTGGACGGAATTGTTGAAGGCATAAAATTATTGTGGGAAACTATGTTGATTTCCAATAACGATTTTATACGGACAACGGACCAAAGACATGAAGAAGTGGTCAAAAACCTGTTTAAAAAGGTATATGAACAGGGAGATATTTACATGTCGCAATATGAAGGGTGGTACTGCACCCCCTGTGAAACATTTTTTACCGAAAGGCAGCTGAGTGATGGAAAATGTCCGGATTGTGGAAGAGATGTTGAGAAAATAAAAGAGGAAAGTTATTTCTTTAATATGGCTAAATACGCTGACCGACTTCTCGAACATATTGCCGCTCACCCTGATTTTATACAACCTGAATCTCGTAGAAATGAAGTCATTAATTTCGTTAAAAGTGGGTTGGATGATTTATGTGTATCACGGACTACCTTCAACTGGGGAGTTCCGGTTCCCTTTAATGACCGGCATGTTGTGTATGTATGGTTTGATGCATTAATTAATTATTTAAGCGCTATTGGATACCTGGATGATAAAGATAAATTCAACAAATACTGGCCGGCCAATGTTCATTTGATGGCTAAGGACATTTTAAGGTTTCATGCCATTATCTGGCCCATTATGCTGATGGCCATGGATCTTCCGCTGCCAGAGAAAGTCTTTGCGCATGGATGGATAATGCTGGAAGGCGGGAAAATGTCCAAGTCCAAAGGAAAGGTTATTGATCCTCTGCAGTTAGTAAAAAAATACGGAGTAGATGCGGTGCGTTACTATCTGGTTAAAGAATTAAATTTTGGCCAGGATGGGATGTATTCTGAAGAAATGCTGGTTAATCGGATCAATTCCGATCTGGCCAATGACCTGGGTAATCTGATCAGCAGAACGGTAGCGATGATAAGCAGATATTTTGACGGCAGGATTCCTGATAGTATCGGAGAAGATGCCCTGGATCAGGAATTAATCACGACTGCCTTGAGAGCCTATGAAGAGGCTACAGAAAAATTGGAAAAATTAGATTTTGCAGCTTACATACAAGCGGTATTAAAACTAATATCCCGGGCTAATAAATATATAGATGAAAGCCAACCCTGGTTATTAGCTAAAGATGAAGATAAGCGGGATAGATTAGGAACTGTATTATATAACCTGGTTGAGACTATACGCATTGCGATTAGTCTGCTGGCGCCTGCTATGCCTGCTTTACCTGCCAGAGCCAACCAGCAGCTAAGTGTTTTTGCAGATCCGGATCTGTTAAAGTGGGAAGAAGCAGGTAAGTGGGGAATTTCTAGCGCGGGAACTATAGTAAATAAAGGACCAGCGTTATTCCCCCGGATAGATATAAAGATTTTGGATGATGAAAAAGAAACCACAGATAATGAGGCAAGGGAGAAGCAGGAGGTTGAAGCAGAGCAAAACTATGTAGATATTGAGGATTTCGCCAAGATAGATTTGAGAGTTGCCCGGGTTATTGCTTGTGAAAAAATGAAAAAAGCCGACAAACTGCTGATACTTACGCTGCAGGTGGGAGAAGAAGAACGTACGGTTGTTTCAGGGATAGCTAAAGCATACGAACCGGAACAACTGATAGGGAAAAATGTGATCCTGGTTGCTAATCTTAAACCGGTGAAATTAAGAGGAGTCTTATCCAAGGGTATGATTCTAGCTGCCTCAGACCCTCAGGATAATAAAATCGAAGTATTGACTGTTGAAAATATAGAACCTGGTAATCGGGTAAAATGACAAAACATGGCAGGTAACAGGCATGGTGTAAGGGTCAGGACATATCCTTACACCATTTCCTTCCCGGAACCAGTTTATCCGGTACCTGCTGGAGGAGGAATGCAGGTTGCTAATAGATTCACATGCACATTTACAGGATAGTGACTATAAGAATGATCTTGACCAGGTTCTGGAAAGAGCTGCCCAGGCAGGAGTGGACACTATCATATGTATTGGTTTTGACTATTCAGCTTCACAAAAAGCAGTTGAATTAGCCAATAGAAATAAAAATATATATGCAGCAGTAGGGATTCATCCCCATGATGCGAAAACCCTGGATGAGCAAACACTGGAAAAAATGTACAATTTGGCTTTGAATCCCAAAGTAGTAGCTATTGGAGAAATAGGTTTGGATTACTATCGGAATTTGTCTCCCATCGAACAGCAAAAAAAAGCTTTTGTTGAACAGATTAAATTAGCTCAGGAATTAAAAAAACCGGTAGTAATTCATGATCGGGATGCCCATCAGGATGTCCTGGACATTATAAAAAGAGAAAAAGCAGGTATCAATGGAGGAATAATGCATTGTTATTCCGGTCAGCTGCCGCTGGCAGTTGAGCTGGTGAAAGAGGGTTTTTATTTATCCTTTGCCGGCCCATTGACGTTCAAGAATGCTAAAAAATCTCATGAGGTAGCAGAGAAGATAAATCTGGATCGCATTTTAATTGAAACCGATTGTCCCTATTTAACCCCGGACCCTTATCGAGGGAAACGGAATGAACCAGCCCATGTAAAGTTGGTGGCGCAAAAATTAGCTGAAATTAGAAATCTGGAGTTGGAAGAAATAGCTTATATAACCAGTAGCAACACCAAAAGAGCATTCCAGCTGGATTTCTAAATAATACCGATGTCAGTATTTTCGGGATTTAGTCAGATTTACGGGTATAATAATTTCATCTGGATGAGTTATTTCTCCAAAACTTGTACATGTAAAAGAATAAAATATTTTTAAAAGGATAATAATTAATAGAAAACTGTGCAGCAGGATTTAATACTAATTACTAAAATATTTGGAAGCATTTTTTTCCTTGATGGATGAAAAATAATTGTATTTAAACCAGACCGAATTTCTTGCCTGCAGTTGCATGTACAAACCGGTTACCTTAGAAAGTGAGGAGAATGATGAATATAGTGCAGGATAAGAAAGGCATCAGTCTTAAGACAGCAGTTATGTCAGGAATGGCGTTGCTATTACTGATAAGTCTTTTTTATGCCTTACAGAAACCAGTTGCAATTGATGTTGATGGAGATATTATCCGAACCCAAGCTTTTTTCACCAATACCGTGGAGGAAGTACTGGAAAATAAAAATATTGCTCTTGGCCCTTATGATAAAGTGC
>CAZBKS010000068.1:0-8679 GCA_964492475.1 uncultured Syntrophomonas sp.
TTTCCAGCCATTGCTCCAAGTTGCGCAGTTGTACCGGCGTAAGTTCCCGATCAAAGATCACAGTGTCCGGTTCCAGTTCTTCCACCAGGTGCTTTAATTCCTCGATTTTGCCTTTACCTATATAGCTGGCAGACTCCAGCCTTTTGCGGGCTTGTATCAAAGTCGCCACAATTCTACCCCCGGCCGCCTCGGCCAGACCGTTAAGCTCTTCCATATACTCTTCGAACCCTGCGTTATTTCTGCTTTCCAATTTCACGCCTACGAGTATTACTTTTTCAGCAGTATCTCTGTTTATAATTCTAACCCCCTGTATGTCTGGCATTATCTATATCCTCTAATAATTTTTCCCATTCTTGATAGGCCGCAGTTAATTCCCTTTTAATTTTTTCGTATTTATCCTGGCAGTATTTAGACTTTTCCTGGTCGCTGTATACATCGGGGCTCACCATCAATTCCTCGGTTTCGTCCTTATGGGTTTCCAGGTAGTGTATCTTTTCTTCCAGTTTTTCCAACCTATTATCCAACATTTTTTTATTCTTCTCTGCTTCCTTCTGTCTCAACCTGAATTTCTGCTGCTCGCTTATTTTTTTATTATCTCCACTCTGCTCTTGCACCGCATTTGTTTCCAGCTGCCGCCTTTTTTCCGCATAATAGCTGTAGTTGCCCAGGTAATTCTGCAGAGCATTGTTACTTACCGCAACTACCCGGCTGGCCACTCGGTCGATCAAATAGCGGTCGTGAGAAACCAGGAGCACCGTCCCGGCATATTCCTGAAGCATTTCTTCTACCGTCTGGCGGCTCTCAATATCCAGATGATTGGTGGGTTCATCCAGTATCAAGAGGTTGGCACCGCTTAAAAGAACTTTGAGTATGGCCAGGCGTCCCTTTTCCCCGCCGCTTAAATCACCCACCTTTTTAAATACCTCATCACCCCTGAACAACATCCGTCCCAGCAGGCTGCGAGCCCGAGCGGCCAGAATATCGGACTTCGATACTATTTCTTCCAGTACCGTATTGGCAGACTCCAGATCCTCGTATTGCTGGGCGTAATAACCTATTTTAACCCGGCTCCCAATCCTGACCGATCCTTCATCCGCCTGCACCAGGCCAGTTATAATTTTCAGCAGGGTAGTCTTGCCACAGCCATTGGGCCCGATCAAGGCCACTTTGTCACCCTTGCACAAGTCAAAGTTTATCTGGATAAATAGATTCAAATCTCCATATGCCTTAGAGACTTCCCGCAAACTCAGAACATCCTGACCGCTCTCATAATCCAGGGGCAGGCTCCAATTGCCTATAGTGCCGGTATCCTGTGGCCGTTCCAGTACTTCCAGTCTTTCCAGTCGGGTCTCCCGGCCCCGGGCTTGTTTGGATTTAATTCCCGCTTTAAATCTCCTGATGTATTCTTCCGTATCCTTAATATATTCCTGCTGTTTTTCATAAGCTCTGTTTTCGGCCTCTTGTTCTGCCGCTTTTAGCTTTAAATAGTTGCTATAATTGCCCGGGTAAGATTTTATTTGACCATTTTTTAATTCGATTATTCTGCTGGCCACCCGATCCAGAAACCAGCGATCATGAGACACAATCAATATAGTCCCAGGATAATCCTTCAGAAAGTCCTCCAACCACTCGACTGAATCCATATCCAGATGGTTGGTGGGTTCATCCAACAGCAGCAAATCCGGGGCCAGGGCTAAAAGCCGGCCCAGGTTCATACGGGTTTTTTGCCCGCCGCTGAAGTCGCCCAGGGGGCGGTTAAAATCATCACTAGTGAAACCTAAGCCTATCAGGATTCTACGGGCCATGTTTTCACAGGCATAGCCATTGTTTCTCTCGTATTCTTCTGTCAGTACTGCGTATCGGTCCATAAGCTTGGGAAGATCAGAGCCTGCCTGGCTGATCTGCTGTTCCAGCTGTCCGATCTTGCTTCTTAATTCTATTAAATGGGAGTAACTGCTCATCACTGTATCCCATGCCGTCAGTTCTTCGGACGAAGAAGGCAGCTGTTCCAAATACGCCAGGGATAATGAGGCCGCTTTGATTATCTCCCCATTATCGTACTCCAGCTGTCCGCTGATGCAGTTTAAAAGGGTGGTTTTGCCAGTCCCATTGGCACCAACCAGGCCTACCCTTTCTTTTTCATTAACAACCAGAGCAGCAGACCTTAAAATATGATTATCACCATAATATTTATGAAGATTCTTAGCCTGAAGCACTATCACTGTAATCACCAGCCATCCTAATATGTTTTAAAAGCAAATCCCTTTAAGCATCGGAAGTACCCTCCGAGCACCACCCCGTGGCGGGGCAACTGATGTGCCTTCATTATCATTGCGGCACATTTAAGGGTGCAATTTGGGTTGCCAAATATAAGGAAGAAACTGAGGAGCAGTTTCAACCCACCGCGGCAACGGGGCGGAGATTGGAACCGCCGTCTGTTTTGTTAATAGGAACCGGACCGCTTAAAGAAGCGGGGGGCATCTTATCGCCTCGTTATAATATAACATTTTCAGCTCCTCCGGTCATCTCCCGAATGAGGAGGGTTTCTACCTGAACATAAAAACCGGTTAAAAAGAAATGTACGGGATAATAATAAGTAAACAAATAGCTTGGGAAAGTAATTGTTAATTATTCAACTTTCGTAATTACTCATTGGCGAGTTTTATGCTTTGTCTTAGCAAGGAGCCCACAGGACCTCCCCGCTGAAGCGGGACTACTGATGTACCTGCATTTTATTGCGGTACAATTAGAGGTGCACTTATAGCACAACAATTTATGTTCGCAACACTCACGGATATCAAGGGTGCAATTTGAGCTTGCTATTTTGAATACTTGATGGAGAAATCCAAGGATTATTAATATCAGATAGGAAGTGATGAGTATGGCAGAATGGACAGGATTCCTATTGGGCTCATGGACAGATAATATTGACGTGCGAGATTTTATACAAAAGAACTACCATCCTTACCAGGGGGATAGCAGGTTTTTATCCGGCCCCTCGGATAAGACCTACCTCCTGTGGGAAAAATGCCAGAAGCTATTAAGAGCTGAATATGAGAATGGCGGAGTACTAGCTGTTGATGCCCAAACTCCCATCACCATAGGCAGTCATCCCCCTGCTTATATTGACCGGGAACTAGAAACTATCGTAGGATTGCAAACTGATCAACCTTTGAAGCGGGCTATCAATGTTTTGGGAGGACTAAATACCAGTATAAAAGCCTGCCAGGCCTATGGTTATAATCCTGATGCTCAGGTGGTGGATTTCTTCCGCAAATACCGTCCTACCCATAACGATGGAGTATTTGCCGTATATACTCCGGAGATGAGACTGGCCCGGCGGGTAGGTATTATTACCGGGCTGCCGGATTCGTATGGACGGGGCAGAATTATCGGTGATTACCGCCGCGTTCCCCTTTACGGAGTAGATCGCCTGGCCGCTGAGAAAGAAAATGACCTGGAGCTAATGGATAAAAAAATGGACACCCATTCCATTCAACTGCGGGAGGAGGTCTTCTACCAGATCAAAGCCCTGCAGGACATGAAAGAGATGGCGGCTGGATATGGATTCGACATTGGCCGTCCGGCCCATAATGCCCGGGAAGCTGTACAATGGCTGTATTTCGCTTACCTGGCCGCAGTCAAAGAACAAAATGGAGCAGCTATGAGCCTGGGCAGAATTTCAAATTTTTTGGACATTTTTATTGAACGAGATATGAAGCAGAATTTAATTACGGAAATTGAGGCTCAGGAATTAATAGACCAGCTGGTGATCAAGCTTCGTCTGGTAAGGCATTTACGCTCTCCGGAATACAATGAACTCTTTGCCGGGGATCCCAACTGGGTAACCGAATCCCTGGGCGGTATGGGGGTTGATGGACGTTACCTGGTCACCCGGACTTCCTACCGGATGCTCAATACCCTTTACAATCTGGGTCCGGCCCCTGAACCAAATATGACTATACTGTGGTCAGAGAATCTGCCCGATAATTTCAAGCGTTTCTGCAGTGAGCTCTCAATAAACACCAGCACTCTTCAGTACGAAAATGACGACTTGATGCGCAGCTATTATGGTGACGATTATGCTATAGCCTGCTGCGTATCAGCCATGAAAATCGGTCAGGAAACCCAATTTTTCGGAGCACGCTGCAATATGGCCAAACTCCTTTTGTATGCTCTAAATGGGGGGAGGGATGAGATCACCGGGGATCAGGTCGGGTTGGAAACATCAGTTTACGAAGGCCGGGTACTGAAATATGATGAGGTACGGCGCCGTTTTAAAATCCAGCTGGAATGGCTGAGCCAGCTATATGTTAATACCATGAATGTTATTCACTACATGCATGATAAATATGCCTATGAAGCCTCGCAATTTGCTCTGCATAATACTATGATTCACTACTACATGGCTTTCGGTATGGCCGGGCTTTCAGTCGCAGCAGACTCCCTCAGTGCAATCAAGTATGCCCGGGTGCAGACAATCAAAGACCAGCGGGGAATAATCACCGATTTCGTTATCGATGGTGATTTTCCCAAGTTTGGCAATGACGACGCCAGGGTGGATCGCATTGCGGCCGATCTGCTCAAAGATTTTACCAACAGCCTGAAAAAACACCCGACCTATAAAAATGCCGAGCACACTTTATCCATATTAACCATAACCTCCAATGTAATGTACGGCAAGCATACCGGCACCACACCTGACGGGCGGCAGATGGGCCACCCTCTGGCCCCGGGAGCTAATCCGCTGCATGGACGAGAAGAACATGGCGCCCTGGCTGCCTGCAACTCAGTGGCTCAGCTGGATTATCGTCACGCCCGGGACGGTATATCTTTTACCTTCTCCACTTTGCCCTCAGCCCTGGGAGTCAGCAGAGATGAACAGATTACGAATCTCATCGGATTGCTGAGTGGATATTTCCAGCAGCAAGCCCATCATATGAACGTTAATGTACTGAATCTGGCAACCCTGGAGGAAGCCATGGAACACCCGGAAAAATACCCGGACCTGACTATAAGAATATCCGGATACGCGGTTCATTTTATCAAACTTACCCGGGAACAGCAGGAAGAAGTTATTATGCGCACCTTTTTCAAGAGGATGTAGTCTGATGCTGGGTCGGATTCATTCCATTGATACCTTTTCCACCCTGGATGGTCCGGGAATTAGAACAATTGTTTTTATGCAGGGGTGCTGCCTCAAGTGCAAATACTGTCATAACCCGGACACCTGGAGTCAGAAAAGCGCTGCTTCCAAAGAATATTCCCCGGAAGATTTGATGCATATAATTATTCGCGGCAAACCCTATTTTAATGCCAGCGGGGGAGGTATTACCTTCAGCGGCGGAGAACCGCTTTTACAGCACCAGTTTATGCAGGAAATATTCATTCGCTGTCGGCAGACAGGTATTGCCACGGCCTTTGATTCTTCATTATACGTTTCACCGAAAATCCTCGAAAGCCTCCTGGGATACACCGATCTGGTACTGGCAGATATTAAACAAATGGACCGGGCCAAAAGCCTCGAACTGGTGGGAGCAGACAATGAACCAAACCTCCACAACATAGAACTGATCAATAATCATCAAGTGCCAATATGGATACGTTATGTAGTAGTGCCGGGCTGGACTGATGATATAAAAGATGTGGAAGACATGGCCAAATTCATCGCTCCCCTGCGCTGGGTGCAGAGGGTGGACCTACTGCCCTATCATACCCTGGGCAGACATAAGTGGGCCATACTGGGCTTGAAATATGAGTTGGGGAATATTCATCCCCCCTCCATGGAGCAGATGATGGAATTAAAGCTGCTGATCGAAGAGCTAAGCAGCAAGCTGGTGGTAATACATGAATAAACGCAGCAATTTGAAAATGCCTCACAAATGAAGTCAGCCTGTCATCCCCACCCCGGAGGGTGGGGATGCAGTCGTTAAATATTAAAACTCAATATTGTTGACAGGGTACTGTTATGAGGATCGGTGCTTTCCAGGGGTATAAAGGTTATTTGAACATTGTACCTTCCCGAAGGTAGCAGGACTCCAGACTGGTCCTTCATGTCCCATATCAACTGTCCCGGGAGGTACTCTCCCGCCCCTATGGTTTTTTCACTGATTACCTGAGCAAACATGCTGTTATCTGAATAGCGGTAAACTTCCTGTCCGGTTCTATCGCTAACCACAACTTCAAACAGCTGGGAGGAAGCAAAGGTCAAATCCTGCTTTTGCCCTGATCTATTAACCAGCTTAAAATTAAATTTGATGCTGGCTTCCTGTTTTACCACTTCGCCCTCCACATAAAAAGAATCTTCTGCGGCCATACTTTCCAGCCGGCTTAAAAGTACGAAAGCTTCCGCATAGCTCAATCTATCAGCGGGGGCCATAAAGCTATTTCCTCTGCCTTTCAGAAGTCCGCTGCTATAGGCATACATAATATTGCGAGTATATTCTGGATTGATTTTATCAAAATCTTCAAATGGTACCAGGGCTACAAATAATACTTCATCAAGGTTAATGCCGGTTCTTTCGGCATAAATATCGATCAGTTTACTCACTACCTCCTGCCGGCTGGTGGATGTAATAGCTGTATCAGCGTCCATGATGCATTTTAGCAAACCCTTCATATCCGCCAGGCTGATAAAGTCGTTCAAGTTATAATTACTAACGGTTTCACTCACTGAATACCTGCTGTCCAACTGATCCACATAGCTCTGCGCCCAATGCGTATTATCGTCAGTTGCGGCGGTGGCAACCGGGCCAACCAATACCAGCACCAAAGCTATGGCCAGCATAATAGCGATCAATCTTCTATTCATAATATTTAATAAAACCTCCCCCTGCTCAACGAGTTCTCTATTTACTCATATTACGGCATCTTCCGTTACTTCTTACAGTGTACAACAAATTGGATTTTACTACATTAGGAAAAAACAAAGCCGCTCGGCCAAAATCATTTTACCATCCTTAATTTTCCATCTCACAATAGATATGAAAAGCTCGTAAATTAAAATTGATTTTAAAAACCAATCTTAATCCAAAATATGAATCTAAATTTGATAAAATGTAAGGTAGGCATAATAGTCGCTGGTGATAGTGAACTTTAAATTTAATTTTCCCTCATAGTTCTTAATCGCTGTTGTTTTGCCCCAATATCTAAGAGGGATATCTACTTAAAATAGTGGAGGATGACTGAATGTATAAACAACCCGATTTTGATCTTTCCAAAACCGCTATGGCGGCGCTGGATATAGAAATAATCGAATTCACCCCTGAGCAGGTAGTTGCCACCATGCCGGTAACCTGGAAATGCCATAATCCATTCGGGATTTTGCACGGGGGAGTATCGGCGGTAATGGCCGAAACGGTAGCATCGGCCGGCAGTTATCTATTTATTGATCCGAATAAACAGACCGCGGTGGGTCTGGAGATTAATGCCAATCATATTAAAAGCGTAGCGGCCGGGGTAGTAAAGGCAGTAGGCAAACCCGTACATGTGGGCAGAAAAACCCTGGTATGGGACGTTCGCATTTACGATGAGCAGGAAGATCTGGTCTGCATTTCCCGCTGTACCACCGCGGTACTGGATAATTTAAGAACCGGCGATAGTATCAAGTAAAAGTTAGCTTATGTAATATTCTCTCCTTATATGCTGGGTATTTTGATCACAGGAGTCCAACGGTTTGTGCCTCTGACAAAACCCGGAAATGCCGCCAGCATCCTTTCAGCGCCATAGTATTCAAATGAGCCTGATTTATTTATTGTTCACGAAGAATCAAGCAACTATCAATCGACCAGAAGAATCAGCTATGAAGAATATATGTCTCTGGTTAACTCGTCTAATCAAAGATATGAACTCATTGATGGTGAGGTTTATCTAATGGAGTCACCTAGTTTTAAACATCAGGTGATGGTGAACGAGATAGGCTGGCATTTTAACAACTTTTTCAAGAGTAATCCCTGTCGTTCATTAACAGCGCCGTTGGATGTGAGGCTCTTCGGTTATGCGACCAAATTCGAAGAAGATCCCAATATTGTACAGCCGGATATTATTGTTATCTGCGATGAAAACAAGGTCAATGAGGCTAACAAATATGAAGGCATTCCTACCCTGATCGTCGAAGTACTGTCACCCTCTACAAAAGGCAAGGATATGGCTGCGAAATTAAACCTGTACATGAAAAGTGGTGTGGCAGAATACTGGATGGTGAGCATTGAGAGTAAAAGTATTCATCAGTACTCCTTCACACCAGAAAGAGATATCGATAGCTTAATAACCTTTAATGAAGGCGATACCATTGAATCAACTGTTTTTGAGGGTCTAAAGATAGCATTGGGAAATATTTTCTGTGAAATGTAGCCCCTCAATCAATAAATCCAGCAAGCGTCGTGTAGTCTCTGCTCATCCTTTCTTCTCAAATGAATATGCCGGTTATGAATAAGCTCTAATTCATGCCGATCTCCAGGGTCAAAAAGGCGGAGCCATTCCCTGTCTAAACCAGTGTATTCCGGCTTAATTGCTGGTAGCAATAGCAGAAAAACCGACCAAGCATAATCCCACTTGTTTCTTAAGGCCAGGGGAATTATAATTGTTAATGGAATTAACTTTTAACAGGGCAGTTCGATTAATTATGGGGGCGTGGCTCAGCTGGGAGAGCACCTCGTTCGCAACGAGGGGGTCAGGGGT
>CAZBKS010000069.1:0-8576 GCA_964492475.1 uncultured Syntrophomonas sp.
GGAAGGACCGGCTCCACTCAATGCAGCCCCTAGAGCTCCAGCTTCCAGAGCAGACTGCAGGATTTGATCAAAACCTGGGATAAAAGCTTTTCTCATTGGTTGATAAATCATATCATCCATGGCTCTGGCCAGATTAGAAAAATCACCGTTTTGTAAACTGGCCAGTAAAAAGCAGGCTCGCTGCAGATTAGATACTGCCGCCTGCAGGGATACATTTTGCGGCAGTACTGCACGTGACTGCTCGGTTGGCAATATAAAATCCGGAACTGCTACCGCCACCCCCAGCGGGCTCCCAGGCCTGACCTGCTGGTAGTATACTTCCCCTTTATAAATCATAGCTACCGCCAGTCCTCCAGTAATGGAAGGAACGATATTATCAGCATGTCCTTCCATTTTTACTGCCCAATGCAGCAATTCCGTAGGTAAAAATCGGTCTCCGATAAGACGGTTGGCAGTGAACATGCCCGCCACTATAGCAGCTGCACTGCTTCCCAACCCCTTGCCTATAGGAATGTCATTATCAATTTCAATATACAAGCCGGAAGGCGAATACCTGGCCTGCTTGAATATGAAATTCATAGCTTTATAGAGGAGATTTTCCTGGGGGCTTTCCATAATGGACCTGTCTCTTACTCCACTGAATACGATTTCGATACCACTCCGGCTAAAATCAGCTTCTACCTGCAGGTACAGTTCCAGGGCCATACCCAGAGTATCAAATCCAGGCCCCAGGTTAGCAGTAGTGGCTGGTGCTCTCACTCTTATCATGGTTCCTCCTGAACTGAGATAATGCTGCCAAGCACTAGTCTCGGTCTGTACCCTCCAGCCGGATTACATTATCTATATTTCCAACTATATGCATTCCTCGTAAAACAGCCAGTGAATCATTTAAATCCTGCTCTTCAACTTCATGGGTAATAAGTATCAATTCAGCCGTCTCTCCCCCATGGGTGGTCTGGAAAACCGTAGCCAGGCTGACATTATTGCTGCCAAAAACCCCGGCAATTCCAGCCAGAACTCCAGGTCTGTCCTTGACCGTCATCCGAATATAGAATTCAGCTCGCAGCTGACTGATATCAAGTATTCTTTTATGTTCATAACAGGTGCAGCCGATCCGCCCACTGCTATGGTGGACTATATTTCTCCCAATATCGATAATGTCTCCAACCACCGAGCTGGCAGTTGGCAATTTGCCTGCTCCCCGTCCGTAGTGCATAATTTCTCCAACTGCGTCCCCGGTAATGAATACTGCATTGTAGACATCATTAACTCCTGCCAACGGGTGTTTTCTCGGCAAGAAGGCGGGGTGCACCCGCGCCTGGATAGAACCATCATCTCCCTGTTTGGCTACCGCCAGCAGTTTTATCACATATCCCAGGTCGCGGGCGAATTTAATATCACTGGGAGTAATTTTGCTTATACCCTCGATATGTACATCATCGAAAGTAACCCGGCTGTTAAAGGCTATGGATGATAGGATAGCTATTTTGCGGCCTGCATCCAATCCTTCTATATCGGAAGTTGGGTCAGCTTCCGCATATCCCAGTTCCTGTGCTTCAGCCAGTATCTCCTCAAACGGCCGGTCTTCTTCACTCATCTTGGTAAGAATATAATTGGTGGTACCATTTAGTATTCCTATAACCTCTTTAATCTGATTCCCGGCCAGAGATTGTTTCAGGGGATAAATAATAGGGATGCCTCCAGCCACACTGGCTTCAAAATATAAGTCAACCTGGTACTCTTTAGCCACATCGAAAAGTTCTTTGCCTTTAACAGCAATCAGGTCCTTATTCGCAGTGACAATATGCTTGCCATGCTGCATAGCCCGGATGATCATATTCAAGGCCGGTTCTATTCCACCTATTAACTCGACGACAATATCAATCTCATCGTCTTGTAATATATCCTCAAAATCTGCGGTTATTTTGTCCTCATCTATCCCCAGTGCCCGGCACTTATCGAGATCCTTATCCAGCACTTTTTTTAATTCAATCTGCTCACCTGTTCTGCGAGATATTATGTCTGCATTATTTTTAAGCAGTTCAACTACCCCTGAACCTACGGTTCCACAGCCTAGCAATCCTATTCTTATCATAGTCTTTCCTCCTGCATCAACTTTTTCCGACTACTTCCACCTCGAGCACCCCGTTCAAATCAGCCAAATTTTTCAGAAGTTTATCCACCGATACTGTCATATCCTCAACACTTACGGAGATGGTCAGATATGCCGCTCCATGCATAGGCAGGTTCTGGTTGATGGTCAAAATATTGCCATTCATGCCTGCAATATTATTTAATACACCTGATAATACACCGGGTACATGCTTTAAAAGAAGGGAAATATTGACTATTTCCATGCTTTCCGCATTAAATATGGCAAACACACCGTCTTTATATTTGTAATAGGTGCTTCTGGCGATACCCACACCGTCAACAGCATCCTGGATGTTTGGCGCTTCTCCTCTTACCAGCATCTCTTTGGCTTCTGCTGTCTTGCGGATAGAATCCGGCAGAATATCTGCTCTTACCATATAGAATTTTTTGTCTTGTCCGGGCATTAAAATACCTCCGTCCGCTCCAGGCGGATAATATTCCTCCGCACTCGGACATTATACCATCATTCTGTCAGCCTGACAATGTGTTTTTGCTCCCTTGGACAAAATTTCGCAGTTTTTCTTAATATTCAAGGCATAATTATATTTTTTATTGCCTATTGCCGAAAGCTATACCCTGCTTCCAGCTCATCATGCTTGTGTTTCACTGCCTCCCAAACACAACAAGCCGGGAGGTATCCCGACCTCAGAGTATCGATAAAGTCAGACCGAGCAAAAAAGCACCCTCCGGGCACCACAGTGCTCGTTTCACGCTATTAATAAAGTTTAAGAGCAAGGCATTAATGAAATCCAGTGATTGAGGCGTACATGAAGTATGTTGATTGAGCGGCTTTTGAGTAACAATGCAGAAATGACGGTCTGAGGCCGGGATTGTATCCCGGCCTGTCTTCTCATTAACCAGGGTCAGCTCAAAGTTTTTCCAGTATTTCATCCGGTATGTTCATATTAGTATAAACTCGCAGCACATCATCATGGTCTTCAAATAAATCAATCAGTTTAATTATTTTGGCGGCAGTAGTTTCGTCATTTATGTCAACCGTGTTTTCCGGCATCATAATCAGGTCAGCCTCTTCCGCTATAAGCCCTTCTTTTTCCAGGATATCCTTGACCTCCATGAAGTTATCGGGTGAGGTTATTACTTCATAACTATCCCCTTCATCTTTAAGGTCATCAGCTCCAGACTCCAGGGCCAGCATCATCAGTTCATCTTCATCCATTTTCAGGCCATCTTTATTAATGCTTATATAGCCTACCCGTTTGAACATCCAGCTCACGCAGCCAGTCTCGCCCATATTCCCATTATGTTTGGAAAATAAATGTCTGATATCCGGGGCGGTTCGATTCCTGTTATCGGTAGTAATCTCCAGCATAACCGCAACCCCTGCCGGAGCATATCCTTCATATATAATTTCTTCCAGAACTTCACTGTCCAGTTCCCCGGTTCCCTTCTTAACCGCCCGGGTAATATTTTCGTTGGGCATATTGATAGCTTTGGCTTTTTGAATGGCCAGCTTTAGTTTGGAGTTGGCCTCTGGATCTCCTCCGCCGCCGGTCTTGACCGCAATAGTAATTTCCTTGGCCAGTTTGGTGAATTCCTTACCCTTTTTCTCATCCGAGCGGGCCTTTTTATGCTTAATCGTTGACCATTTAGAATGTCCGGACATTTAAATCAAGCCTCCTATCAATTAATTACTTACGGCAGATATTTCCTGGTCTTTCCCATATACTCCTTATATTCTTCTCCAAAATGCCGGAGCAGAAACTCTTCTTCTATTTTTATCCTGTAACTCAGAGCGGATAAGGTGGTAAGCAGGATTATCAATAGTCCTCCCCATGAACTGAATATCAATGGCACTGCTATAAAACTGAGCAGGTTGCCCAGGTATATGGGGTGGCGTATTTTAGCATAGATTCCAGTGGTAACCAGTTGATGTCCTTCATATAATGCCACCCGGTGGTTAAAGTATTTTCCTATTTTCTTAAACGCTGCCCACCTTATAGGACAGGATATTAAAAATAATATAAACCCGGCTATTATTATCCACGGTTCCAGCTCCAGCATCCTTGTATAATGAGGGCCAGCGAAGTCTATGGCCGAATATAAAAGGGCTATAAAAAATGATAACTGAAGATAGAGAAATGTTTTACGATCATCATCATCGATTACGTATACGTCCGGAGCCTGATAGACCAGGGTCTCCGACAGCAGTGTCCAGGTAAGAAAAATAGCAAAAAACAGCATGATGACTTCAAAATCAAAACGGGGCATCATTTGGTAGGACAAGTAGCCCACATAAATAAAGACCAGGAGGAAAATAAAAACCCTTATCAATACTCTGCGCTGCCGGGGATCCAACTTCATCGCCTCCGCTGATTTATTCAAAAGTCCCATCCCTGGGAATGCGTGCAATCTCAGGCACCTTACGTTTATGTTCGCTTGATCTTATCCTGGTCTCGATCAGATCAAGGTTTTCGATTCCCAGGCGTTCACCGCCCAGATAGCGGTCCAGTTCATCATAAGTGAACCCCATCTCCCCCTCATCGGTCTGCCCTTCCCACAGGCCTCCGGAAGGGGGTTTATCTATTATAACCTGGGGTATTTTTAAATACCGGGCCAGTTCATACACTTCTTTCTTGCTTAGATCTCCCAAAAGCTGCAAGTCTACCGCATTATCACCATATTTAGTACAGTAACCTATACAGATCTCACTCTTGTTGCTGGTACCAACAACCATGTAGTTTCTAGCCTGGGCTGAATAATAAAGCGATATCATTCTGAGACGTGGTTTTAAATTACCTCGGATTAGCCTGCCCTGCTCTCCTTCCAGACGTATATAGGATTCGAAATGGGTTACCAGCAGATTATAGGCGTTATCAAGGTCCACTATACGGTAAGTCAGGTTGAATTCCTCAGCCAGCAACTGTCCGTGTACCAGATCAGAAACCTGGCTCTCACACGGCAGAATCAGTGCCATACAATTGTCTGGAAATGCCTTGCTGCAGATCACTGCGGCCACAGCTGAATCCACTCCACCGCTTAAACCTATTACAACCCCGGTGAAACCAGCCTCTTTCACCTTCTGCCGGAGCCAGTCCACCAGAAAATCGACTTTAGCCTCAGCGTTCATCGCATAATCCTCCTCAATCAAACAATTCGCTTGACATGTATTTTTCTGCCCCATCTGCTGCAATGGCCATTATCTTTGCACCCCTGCCCATCTGCCTTGCAACCTGTAATGCAGCATATATTGCGGCCCCGGAAGATATACCAAGGAGTAATGCATCTTTTGCTGCAACTTCCCGGCAGGTTTTTATGGCAATATCACTTTCGACCGGAAAAATATTGTCAATCAATTGTAAATTCAACACCGGAGGAATAAATCCTGCCCCGATTCCTTGTATTTTATGGGTTCCGGCTGGCCTGCCGCTTAAAACCGCGGATTCTGCGGGCTCAACCGCAATTATTTTTATACCTGGTATTTTCTGTTTTAGCACTTCGGCGATTCCACTTATGGTTCCTCCGCTTCCCACACCGCATATCAGGGCATTTAACTGCCCCTCCATCTGCTCATAAATTTCCAGAGCCGTTGATTTCGAATGGCTTTCGGCATTGGCCTTATTTTCGAACTGCTTTACCGCATAGTATCTGCGGTTCTCAGCAGCCATCTGTTCAGCTTGCTTGACTGCTCCCGGCATGCCTTCTGCTGCCGGGGTTAGAATCAGTTCTGCTCCATAGGCCCGGAGAATTTTCTTGCGTTCTTCACTCATATTCTCCGGCATAACAATCACCAGGGGATAAGATTTTATCGCCGCCGCCATAGCCAGACCAATCCCGGTATTTCCGCTGGTAGCCTCGATAATGATGGATTCCCGGTTGAGCAGACCATCCTGTTCAGCTTTTTCAATCATGTATAGGCCGGGACGATCTTTAATGCTTCCTCCAGGATTGAAACCCTCCAGTTTAACGTAGACATCTGCTCCTCCGGTATCATGCTCCGGACTCAATTTTATTACCGGGGTTCCTCCAATCAGCTCCAGTATATTATCAACTACTTTCACCTTGTTTCCTCCTATCTATGGGAACTATCTCCATCCGGCCCCAGGCCGCCATTTTATCACCTTTTATAGCTAGTATACCAGTAATTCCGGCTATATCTTTAACGAAATCTACTGCTTTCATTAAGTCTGCTGTTGTTTTGACCCGGTTGGCTGCTGCTGTAGCAGCTGCATCTGCCAGTGCAGCAGTGCCGCCCTTAATGACTACCGCATCTGCTTTCCCGAAGCTCAAGCTTGGTCCAACCGTACCCGAAGAAGTACAGATACCCAGCGGAGTCTCATTAGCCCCACCCCTTATACCTATTTTATAGGTTAATTTTGAGAGGCCGGCAAATACAGAGATAGTTCTATCTGATTGCGACGCCAGGAATATATCTCCCCCATTCTCCACCACTACTTCTCGGCAGCTTTCCAGCAGCTTTTCCCCGATCATTTCCGATATGGCACCGGCAACTGCTGCCATCGGCCCTACCCCTGCTGCCCAGGCTGCTCTGCCCATGCGGCGTGCTATTTCTGGAGCGCCAGCTAACAGAGGGATTGGGGCCAGGGTACTTTGGAATTCTGGCTGCAGCCGAATATAATCTTCCAGGCAGCTCCTTAACCGGCTGAGTTCTTGATAGGATAATGACACAAGGCTATCGGTATAGCTCTCTTTGTCTACACCGATAGCCAGATCACTTTCCCGAATATTTATTCTGTAATAGTTTAGGTTAGCCCCCTCATGCAAATCCCGGTAGTGCCGGTTAACATGATTTGGCTCTTGTCTGTTATTCATGAATAATTTTATACAGCCTCTCTGATATCAAAATGAAGTTTTATAGCCCGAGTGGGACAACATTCCAAACACATACCGCAGACCACGCACTTGGAATTATCAAATGATATCTCCATGCTTTCTCTATTCATGGCCAGTGCCTCCGTAGGGCAAAAGGATGCGCAGGCACCGCACTGTATGCACAATGCTTCGTTCCACACCACCGTTTCGCTCAAAGACTCGCAGGCTACCCCCAGGCTGCTGAGGTAGTCGATGCCGGAATCATAATTATCTTTTTCTCCCGTAAGTTCCATAACCAGAAAGCCTTCTTTCTGAGGGTTAATATTAGCTTTCAATATATTTACCATCAGGTCGTATTCTTTTACCAACTGATATATTATGGGCTGTTCTGATTGAGCAGCTGAAAAGTATAAGACTATTCTATTTTTCATATTTATTTCCTCCCATCCCGGAATTAAAGATTATCCCATTAGCAGGGTGTCGGTCCGGTATTGATTTGAATTCGATATTTGCATCAGCCCCGGGCAGCATCTGTACCGGCTGAGTGATTTCAAATTTTCCGGCCTTAATCCACTGTTTTAATGTGGCCGCAATTTTTCTGGCCCGGGGATAACTGGATTGCGGGGTAGTAACCACCTGTTTGCCGTTAATGGTAATTTTGCCGCTTTTCAGTTCTTTGAAGTTGGCGAGTCCCAGATCTATATCCTTTTTGTAGGGATAACCTTCAAAAAAGTCTACTATAGGGCAGTAAATATCTTCATCTTTAACTGCAGTATAATGCAGAATTTCTTCATCCAGAATCGGTATCGGAATACCTATCCCAACAGCCATGGTAGCTCCATAGCCAACATAACTGAGGCCTACCAGCCAGTTGGGGTCCATCTGCTTAAGGTCGCCGATAACGGAAAGAGTTCCGGCCGTAGTTTTGGGGACTCCATTTTCACCCCTTAATACATTGGGATGATGCTGGGTTCCATTCCACGCTACATAGCCAATGCCTCCCCCCAGAAAGATCCTGGTGCCTATCCCGATAGTCTTATAATGAGGATCGTTTAATAAGGGGCTCAACTGCCCGGAGGTAGAATAAGCCGCATTGCCCAGTTTGGGCCGCAGTATACCCATGTAGGTATAAAGGAGCCGATCACCCAAATTAACCGCACAATTGTAGTTCTGATAAGCGTTGCGCGGATTAAACATAAAGGCATCGTTTACATCATCCAGGGTAATAATGGTTTCCACTTTACGATTGGGATAACAATCGGTACCATAAGCAATAGCTTCCAGTCTTATTTCCTTACCGGCCACCAGGTCCTGTATCACGTGACCGCCCCCATAGGTGAATCTGCCCGGGTATACTTTATTTTCCGGATCTGATTCAGGAAGCTGTCCGGCCCCGATATAGGCATCTACTGCTGCTATACCGGTATAGGCTTCTACCCCATTTAACCAAACCTTTTTCATCTTTATACGCGGGTTGGAATGTCCAAAATTTATAAAGGCTCCGGAAGAACACATCGGGCCAAAGGTGCCGGTAGTAACAACATCAATCTCCCGGGCTGCTTGTGCATATCCCTTTTCCTCGACGATCTCTATAACTTCTTCAGCAGTAACAACTACTGCTTCACCTTTTC
>CAZBKS010000070.1:0-8563 GCA_964492475.1 uncultured Syntrophomonas sp.
GGGATGGGCTGGAAATAAAATTTGATGCGAATGTGTCCCTGATGGCAGGATTGGAAATAGACAGCAAGACCAATCAGCTGTGGATAGATTTTGCTCATTCCGATATCGAGGCACTGGAGGTCAAATATCGCTATGATATGGAACAAACGGTGACCATGAAGCTGGATGGCATCCTTGAAAACGCGGTTCAAGCCTATCTCAGCGATCAGAACAATTGTTTCAGCTTCAACCTGCCCAGCATTAACCCTTTGCTTCCATATATGGATGATATACCGGAGAATTACCTGCCCCTCAGCGTACGTTCCATAAAAACCCTGGATGCTACTACTTTGGCCATGGCTGTCAATGTCCAAATCGATGACTATGAGGGCGGAGATGAGCAGCAGTTAAGCAACTTCGCCCGCAACTGCAGTGCCGCAGTAGCCGTTTCCGAGATTGCCATGTATAAGGTTTATGATTTTTTCTGGGCCAAAACCAACTGGGACAAGCGTTTCAAATTCAACAAAAGCTTCGAGAGTGACACGCTTAATGATGTAATAAATGTCATTGGCAAGGTAGTAGATATTGCCCAACGCATAGTAACAGAAATTGCCACGATGGGATTTGTGGAAACTCACTATGAGATGAAGGGGATGAGGTTTGAGGTAGGTGCGGATGTTAAACTTTTAAGCAAACCGGAATTTGATCTGATACCCGACAATAAAGTGAAAATAAAAAAACTTAATACCAATATCATTTTTAGCCTAAAAGTGTATTTGGATGTTGAATATTCAGTTGAGATCGATCCAACCGGGTGGTTCCCTGATGTAATACCGGATTACGAAGTAGTGAATGACCGGGTGGAGGTAAAGATCTTTGAAATGCATGTGCCGTTCTTCAATATGCAGCTTAAAAAGGGAGTGGGCAAGATAATTCTGGATGATGCCACCAATACCCTGCAGATCAAAATAGAACAGCTGGATCTGTACTGGGATTTCATAGCTTTCACCGACTGCCCCTTTCTTAACTTTCCAGAATGGCTATTTAACAAGATTCTTGATCTATGCGAATCGAGCATTGCAGATGCAATTCCCCCGATAGTTGTTACCCCATCTTTCACCGTAGATGTTCCTCTGGTGGATTGGGATCTGAAAATCGAGGGAAAAAAGCTGACCATCGATCCTGATGAAGTTATGCTGGCCGCTGACATATACTTTGACGAACTTAAAAAGGATATCCCTAATGTGCCCAAGTACATAGTTAACGTAAATAATAGAGAGATACACAAGATAGGCTGCGATTCGCTTATGGATACATACGAAGAGCATCAGCGGGGTTATCACCTTTTAAACGATGCGGTTAACCGGGGCTATGACGGCTGTAAACGCTGCCTGCCGGCTTATCATACAAAATAATTGAGGTTCGGTTCATTCCTCAGAAAAATACCGGAAAAGCACTATGGAGATGGTGGTATTTTCCTTATCAAAGAAACTGGCCTCTGGTTTCATAGCAGAGGGGGAGTTTGTTATGCTGCCATTGGGGTTTTCACCTGATGGCAAATATCTTCTATACAGTTGGAATGGACATTTGACCCCTGTGGGAGCAGTCTTGGAATGTCTGCTGCAAGAGAATGCAGATAGTGTATACATAATGGATTTGGAAAGCTGTAATAGTAACTATTACATTGCTGGGCAAAAAGTTCAGTGGATAAGATAGAAGTAACCCGCCATTATTCTCTCACTGGCCATATTAGTATGGGTAACTTCGTTAAATGAATAGCTATATTTATCCCGTTTTGGTCACGGCTACGATGTTTTTTAATATATTCTCTTCATTCCAACAATATGAATGCTGTGATGATCGGCAACGGAATTTATTAACTCAGCTCCGTTTTTACAATATTGGAGGTATAATCAATGAAAATATCGGAGTTTAAACTGGAAAGATTTTTTGCCAGGTATGAATTTGCGGCTCCTTATTTGATGTGCTGTTCTGACTGTGAATCCTGGACAATACAGGAATTACTGGCTTTTGATGAGGGGAATATGGATCGCTTAATCAATATGGGATTGGGTTATACGGAATCCAGGGGAAACCCGGCTTTGCGGCAGCAGATCGCCTCGCTTTACCGTCATATTGATGCTGAGCAGGTGCTGGTTTTCTGTGGAGCTGAAGAAGCTGTATTTTTGTATATGCAGGCAGTTTTATCTCCTGGGGATCACGTTATAGTACAGACTCCAGCTTATCAATCTCTTTTTGAAATTCCTGCGGCTATGGGATGCCAGGTGGATAGATGGGAGATGAAGCGCCTGGACGGACAGTGGGGAATAGACCTGGAAGAACTCCAGGATTTACTTACGAAGAAGACCAGGGCGATTGTAATCAACACACCGCATAATCCTACTGGATACTTGATGTCGGAACAGGAAATGCAGGAAATTGTCAAAATAGCCCGCGAAAGGAATATCTATCTCTTTGTGGATGAAGTTTATAAATACCTGGAGTATGACCTGAATAAACGGACGCCCTGGGCCTGTGACATGTATGAAAAGGCGGTATCCCTGGGAGTAATGTCAAAATCATTTGGGCTGGCCGGACTTCGTATCGGTTGGGTGGCAAGCAGGGACCCGGATGTGTATCGGACTATGGCTGGATTCAAGGATTATACTACCATATGCTCCAGCGGCCCTTCTGAATTATTGTCTATGATAGCTCTGGAAAACAAGGAACAGATTTTAAACCGCAACCGTCATATCATCAGTAAAAACCTCAGCTTGCTGGATGACTTTTTTAAACGATATGATGAATTGTTTTCCTGGCGTCGACCCGCTGCCGGGCCAATAGCTTTTCCTGCCTTTAGTGGAAACCTGGATGCCGAAGCGATCTGCCTGGATCTTCTAAAACACTCTGGAGTATTGATTTTGCCGGCTCGGGTTTATGATTATAATCATCAGTACTTTAGGATCGGTTTTGGCAGAAAGGATTTCGCAAATTGTCTTGGCAGATTTGAACAATATATAATAAACAGCATTCTATTGTAAAGTTTATGGGATCAGGCATTGCATTTTTTTTTGTATAGTAAATTAGTATTTGCCTGGGTGGCAGGAACAACAAATATAATATTGTATACTTCTAAATTTGTGCTTGATTATCCTGAAAAGAAGGATTATACTTAAGCACGAGATTGATACTAATGGTGCTTGCGGAGCAAGTCTCTTAAGCTGATAGCCAGAATTTCATAAATTGATCAGGTAAAGAAGCCTTGAGCCCTTAAAGGGAGCAAGGCCTTTTTTATTGCCAGGGTTAAGGAGTAAAGGCGCTTCCAGCAATATTGCGGAAACGCCTCTCTTATTTTCTGGGGTATGCCTTTCCTTGCCCTGGCAATTTAATAATCAGGTGGGATTTCGTTACATGGAAGCTGTCTATGAGATTATGACAGAAAATTATGTATATTTTCCAGACAACTTATAATGGCTTGTAGCTACGTATTCTAAGGTTTAATAATTACATTTGTTTTGGGTAATGGCGCCTTCCATCCCGGGGATGGTAGACGTCATTTTAGTATTTGAAGGAGGGATTCTTATGAGACAAATAGCGATTTATGGTAAAGGCGGAATTGGAAAATCTACCACGACCCAGAACACAGTAGCGGCTCTGGCAGAGGCGGGTAATAAAGTGTTAATCGTGGGTTGCGACCCGAAGGGAGATTCTACCCGTTTGGTTCTTAATGGATTGAATCAGAAGACCGTTCTGGATACTCTGCGCGACGAGGGGGAGGATATTGAACTGGATGATATCATCCATACCGGTTTTGGAGGCACTCGCTGTGTGGAATCCGGCGGACCTGAACCCGGGGTTGGCTGTGCTGGACGGGGAATCATAACCTCTATCAACCTGCTGGAATCACTGGGAGCTTATACTCCGGATACAGATTATGTTTTTTACGATGTTTTAGGAGACGTAGTCTGCGGTGGGTTTGCCATGCCGATTCGCGAGGGCAAAGCCAAGGAAATATATATTGTTGCATCCGGAGAACTGATGGCTCTTTATGCAGCCAACAATATTTGCAAAGGGATATGCAGATATGCCGATAATGGTGAAGTTAGACTGGGAGGAATTATCTGCAACAGCCGCAACGTTGATAATGAAAGAGAACTATTGGAAGCCTTCGCCAGTGAACTGGGCTCTCAGCTGTTGTACTTTGTACCGCGTGACAATGTGGTACAGCGAGCTGAGATTAACCGCAAGACAGTTATTGATTATGAACCAACTGCTCCCCAGGCTCATGAATACAGGAACCTGGCCCAAAACATGGCGGAAAACCAGATGTTTGTTATTCCTAAACCAATGGTGCAAGATCGTCTGGAAGAACTGATGATGGACTTTGGCATCCTGGATGCCCTGTAGAAAAGGAGAGTGTCTAATTATGATTATGATTCGAGCCATTGTAAGGCCGGAAAGAACCAATCATATATTGATGGAGTTGAGCAAAGCAGGATTTCCGGCGGTAACCAAGATGGATGTGGTGGGGAGAGGAAAGCAGCGCGGGATCAGCGTAGGTGAAATTGTTTATGATGAAATCCCCAAAGACCTTTTGCTGCTGGTAGTGCAGGATGAAGAAAAGGAAGATGTATTCAACATTATTACCAGATATGCAAAAACCGGAGAAAAGGGCGCTTTTGGTGATGGCAAGATCTTTGTGAGTCCAGTTGAGGATGTTTACACCATAAGCAGTGGTGCCAAAAGTTTATAACGAGGCGAAAAAAAGTACCCCGCTTCCTTAAACGGTCAGGGTTGTTATTAACGAAACAGGACGCGGGTTCTAATGTTCTCCTCGTTGCGGCAGTGGGTTGAAACTGCTCCGCAGTTTCTTTTAAGAATGGAGGTGCTGTCAAATGAAAGAAATTATTGCCATAGTTAGAATGAATAGGGTAAATGAAAACAAGCAGAATTTAGCGGATATCGGCATATGCAGTCTTCATGCCATGAAAGTTACCGGCCGTGGCCGTGCACCGGTGGGGTATTCAATTGTCAATGAACATGGGATACGGGAAGAAATCGGAGACATTATTGAAGAAGGTCTTTCCGCCGGAGCACGTCTGGTACCTAAACGGATGTTTACTATACTGGTGCAGGATGATCAAGTAGAGGAAGTAGTAGATACTTTGATACGGGTTAACAGCCAGGGCAGTCCTGGGGATGGAAAAATATTTGTTCTGCCGATTAATGACGCTATGCGTATACGGACAGGAGAACGCGGGGAAGAGGCTATTTAATATTTATAACGAAGCAAGCAGTGGTTAAAGGGGGAATCCATATGATAAACAATAAAGTCCTGGATGAAATTCTGGGCCAATACCCGGTAAAAGTGAAAAAAAACCGTAAAAAACATATTGTGATTAAACAAGCTGATATGGACAGGCAGGAAATAGATGCTAATACCCGTACCATACCAGGTGTAATTACCAACCGGGGTTGCGCTTACGCTGGATGTAAGGGAGTTGTTCTGGGGCCGCTCAAAGATGTGGTGCACATAATACATGGGCCGGTAGGATGCGGTTATTATGCCTGGTTGACCCGTCGTAACAAAGCTAAATGTGTAGACCCCAGTAAGAATTATATGGCCTACTGTTTTAGTACTGACATGCAGGAAAGCGATATTGTCTTTGGCGGCGAGAAAAAGCTGACGCGCATGATCGATGAAGTGGTTGAAGTGTTTAAACCAGAAGCGGTAACCATATCAGCTACCTGTCCGGTAGGTTTGATAGGAGATGATATTGGGCAGGTTGCTAAAAATGCTCATGCCAAATACCCGGAAATCAACTTTACCGCATATAGCTGTGAGGGCTATAAAGGGGTAAGTCAGTCGGCCGGGCACCATATAGCCAATAACGGTTTGATGCAGTATGTAATTGGACAGGGGGATATGGAAGTAGCCCCAGGTCCTTTTACCATAAATATCCTGGGTGAGTATAACATCGGCGGTGATGGTTGGGAAATTAAACAGATGCTGGAGGAAATTGGCTATCATATTCAGACGGTTATGACCGGTGATGGTTCATATGATGAACTGAAAAATGCACATGTTTCGGACCTGAACCTGGTGCAGTGCCACCGTTCAATCAATTATATAGCTGATATGCTGGAAATAAAATACGGAACTCCGTGGCTGAAGGTCAACTTTATTGGTATTGAATCGACTGAAAAATCACTGCGGGATATGGCGCTCTATTTCGGCGATCAGGGGCTGATGGAGCGAACTGAAGCTTATATTATGAAGGAATCACAGAAGGCGGAAACTCTGATGGAACCTTACAAAAGGATATGTGAAGGGAAAACTGCCTTTTGTTTTGTAGGTGGGTCACGCGGTCATCATTATCAGGGTTTATATAAAGAGTTGGGAATTGATACTATACTGGCAGGTTATGAATTTGCCCACCGGGATGATTATGAGGGAAGAGAGATTATTGAATCGATCAAGACGGATGCTGATTCTAAGAATATTCCAAATCTGACCGTTGAACCAGATGCCAATCGGTATCGGGTAAAGGTTTCACCGGAAAAAATGGAAGAACTCAAGGAAAAAATTCCTTTGAATTACTATGAGGGAATGATGCGATCGATGCACGAAGGAACTATAGTTGTTGATGATTTAAACCATTATGAAACCGAAGAATTGATACGCATCTTGAAACCGGATATATTTTCTTCCGGGATTAAGGATAAATATGTTGTCCAAAAAATGGGAATACCCACCAAACAGCTCCATAATTACGATTACAGTGGTCCTTATGCTGGTTTTGGCGGAGCTGTAAATTTTGCCCGTGATGTGGCAATGAGTTTGGCTAGTCCCACCTGGAACTATACTGTGCCCCCCTGGCATAGCAAACCACTCCTGGAGGGAAAAATTTTGGAAAGGGTGAGTGACAATGCTTGATTGTACACCAAAAGAAATCACCAAACGCAGCGGGGGGCTTATCAACCCGGCCAAGACCTGCCAGCCTCTGGGTGCCATGTATGCCTCGTTAGGTATTCATGGCTGTTTGCCCCACAGTCATGGTTCTCAGGGATGCTCTGCTTATCACCGGGCACATCTGACCCGGCATTTTAGAGAGCCGGTTATGGCATCCACCAGCTCCTTTACTGAAGGGGCATCGGTCTTTGGCGGAGCTTCCAATTTGAAGACCGCTATTAACAATGTGTTTACTATATATAATCCTGATGTTATGGCGGTGCATACCACGTGTTTATCTGAAACTATCGGGGATGATGTGGCTACCATTGTAAAAACTGCTGAAGTTCCGGAAGGGAAAGTGATAATTCATGCCCATACTCCCAGTTATCAGGGATCTCATGTAACCGGGTTTTCCAATATGACCCGGGCCATGGTTCATTATCTGGCTGAGGCGGATGAGGAAAACAAAAAAAGCCAGATAAATGTTATTCCGGGATTTGTGAACCCGGGGGATATGAGAGAAATTAAACGTATAGCGGATTTGATGGGGTTATCATCAATAATGTTCCCGGATACATCAGGGGTGATGGATGCACCCATGACCGGCCATTTTAACATGTATCCCCAGGGAGGGACTACCGTAAAGCAGCTTAGAGATACTGGCAATTCATCCCTTACCCTGGCGTTAGGCAGTTATGCCTCGGCAGACGCAGCTTACCTCCTGGAGAAAAAATGCCGGGTGCCATCCTTGATCATGAAAACTCCGATTGGCATCAAGGCAACTGATGAATTCATTATGGCCATGCGCCAGCATTCTGTTAAGGAAGTGCCTTATGAATTGGAATTGGAAAGAGGCCAGCTGGTAGATATAATGACTGATGCCCATTATCATTTTCATGATAAGAAGGTTGCCATTTTTGGTGATCCCGATATCGTCATCGCCTTGACGGAATTCGTGCTCAGCCTGGGCATGAAACCAATCCATGTCTTGACCGGGACACCTGACAGCACTATTGGAGGGCCTCAGGGCAGTTTCGAAAGAGAAGTAAAAGCCATGTTGGAGTTGGCCGACCTGCAGGGGAATGTTAAAGCGGGTGGAGATTTATTTACTCTGCACCAATGGATTAAAAATCAACCGGTAGAACTGCTTATCGGAACTACTTATGGCAAATATATAGCCCGGGCAGAAGATATCCCCCTGATTAGGGTAGGATTTCCGATATTGGACAGAGCCGTACATTCGTATATGCCTATCGTTGGTTATAAGGGTGCTATGCGTCTGCTGGAGATGATTGATAATGCCATTCTGGATAGAATCGACCATGATTGTGCTGATGAAGACCTGGAACTGGTTATGTAATGCCTATTTTAAATTTTATACCCTTTCCCGAAAGGAGTGGAAAATATGGCCATGAAGGAATTGGATACTGAAATTATCGGGGAAAGAAGTAAATCTATCAGAACTAAAGGCAGGCAGTTGCAGCCCATTCAGTGTGAAACTGCAAGTGTCGCAGGCTGTGTCAGCCAGCGGGCCTGTGTGTACTGCGGGGCTAGAGTGGTTTTGAATCCTATTACTGATGCAGTTCATCTGGTCCACGGTCCCATCGGCTGTGCCCGTTATACCTGGGA
>CAZBKS010000071.1:0-8560 GCA_964492475.1 uncultured Syntrophomonas sp.
TAAGATCATTCCATGGTTGATATAATTATGATCTATCCAGTTGCAGGTTAGTTTGGTAACGTCAAAGATTATTAAACCGACCCAGGCAGCGGGTATAACAAATATGTGTTCTGGTGCTAGTGCGAAAGGGAGCATAGTATCCCAGGTGATGATCTTGTCATTCCATTCTTGCAATAACCTGTAGATACCTATCTTGATACTTCCGGAATCAATCTCGTTTCTAAATATGTTTAACTGTAGATACGACCTTTGTATCTCCTTGGAAGATTCAATCTTATTCAGATCAAATTGGAGAAGAGTCCGATAGCTATCGCCAGGTTGTCTGTACCTGCTAATAAAGAGTGATGTGTCGACTGAAGTTGAGTAATTTCTAGTGGGATAGTGTTCTGATATGCACACGTTTTTAATCGGAAGTAATCTTTGCGGCATGGGATCCCTCCCTCTTAATAAAATAAGAATCATTTAAAGTTATGGAAGGCCATATAACGGATATTCGCAGTTTGTATATCATTAGTATTTGATTGTTCCCCAATCTCTATTTTCATTACGGAATATCTTTCCGCGCCTTTTACGGTATAATGTGGCATTTAACTGGTATTCAGGTGTCTGCTCTTTTCCAGTATCATGTCTTTCATGATAAAGATGTATTGTTTGTGCCTGGGTAAGGCACAAACGACAGCCTTTAGTTCGCAGGCGGTCAATTAAATCGTTATCGTCGTAAGCAAAGCCAATGAAGTCTTCATCATATCCCCCAATAGTAAAAAATTCTTTCCTGCTTATGGCCATAAGAAATGGCAGGGTCGTATTAAGCAGTGGGTAGCCATGATAATAATTGTGTATGTTGTAGCATCCCTGATTTTGTTCTATATATGTTAAAAAGGAACCATCCTGGTCATCCATGCCGATTGAAGTGGCCAAAAACATAGGCTCAAATAATACAGGTACTGCCAAATGTTCAATAGTGTTATTTATATGAAACATCTCAGCACATGAAATAATTAGAACTTTTCCACGCGCTATTTTAGCTCCTATATTTAAAGCAAAACCAGGCACTCGGTAAACCAGGTTGCTTTCATTATTTCTATAACCCGTAAACACGTATTTTAGATGCAGTCGGTTGGTAAACTGTTCGCAAATATCTGAAGTGAGGTCTGGAATACCGTCATTAAGTACAATAGTCTCAAAAGAGAAAGGTATATTTTGCTGAGCCAAAGAATATAGATTCCACTTAAGCAAATGGGGGCGACAGAATGAAGTTATAAGTATAGATACTTCAAGCATAAGGGTCTCCTCTTCCTATTAAAAGTGGATAGGTTTACACAGGTTTAAATAAGACTTTTTATGTTTATACAGATTACGCTTCCAAATGGCTGGTTATGATAAAAAGGTCAAATATATTGAATCGGGGCTATAACAATGAGTGTAACAATATCGCAAGTGGGGATATATAGTAGAGTAAGTGGTAGTACTTTAGCCAAGCATTCCTGAGATACGTGAAATAAGCTTTGAGAAACGGCAGGTTATTGCCTGGTTGAGGCATAGTTCGGTTAAGAGTAAAAGTGGTAATAACAAGATTGGAGGCATCATGGTTGAGCAGCCGGATTAATTTTGTTGGTTTGAGTAAACTGGCTAATCATAAGTTCCAGGAAGAAAACTACTCATCTAATTCTTCAGAAGAATTTAAATCGTTATCAACTGAAGATATTGATTTGGGACATCATGGCTCAAAGGCAGTTACCGAGGAGGGAGTCAGTGTATTTACATGTACTAACCGACCTCAATTAATAGATCAAGTTTTTAATAATTATTTGCAGCAGGCTTACGGTCCTCGGGAACTGATAATAGTACTGAATAATAACCGTATGAGTCTGGAAGAATGGCAGCATCGTGCCAGTAAACATCCTGATATTCACGTTTTTCAGCTTGAGGAGAAAGTGTCTTTAGGCGAGTGTACCAATTATGCTATCCACAATTCTTTTTATGATTTTATAGCTAAATTCGATGATGATGATTATTATGCTCCTTATTATCTTACTGATATGATGGCAGCTTTTGATTATTGCAAGGCGGATATAATCGGTAAATCAAGCCGGTTTATCTATTTTAAAAGTAAATCCATTCTTGGTTTTTACAGACCTTATCCTGAATATTCTTATGTCAAGTATGTTGTTGGGGCGACCATGGTTTTCAAGAAACATCTTTGGGAAAAAAATAAATTTTCGGACGTTACTGAAGGGGAAGATACATTATTCCAGCAGGAGTCTATTAACAGTGGGTTCAAAATCTTTGCGACCGATAGATATAATTATGTAACTGTTAGAGATGTAGATATAAATAAACATACCTTTCAACTTGATGATGATACCTATCTCAGCTATTGCGAATGTGTCATACCAGTTACTGATTTTGTACCTTTAGTTACGAGATAGCACTTAAGAAGAAGTTGTTTATAAATCTAGTCCCATAACTGCTCCAGGCGGATCTCCAAACCTTCAAAAACAACAGACTGGGCTATCTCCATCCCGGTATATACACGGTGCTCCAGATATCCTGCTCTTTAAAGAAGTAGGTATAAATTTCTTTGCGTAAAGGGTTAACAAACACACGAGTTAGTTACAACGGCATGGTGTCAGTCACAGCTTCAATAGATAAGTTAGCCACTTGGTGCTTGATCCCATATTAACATGGTTCGAGGATACTGCCATTAGAGCTGATGGTTACTATTGGGGATTATTTGACCGCTGTCGCATTAGAATTTGCCAGGATTGGAGAGGTCAGGCATAATGATGTAAAGGTTATAAATCATGGATAGCCATGCTTATATGGCAAGAGGCATTCTATGGATGAGAAAGAAAGATATCTCCGTATTTACTCGACTGAGAGGGTCAAGGATAATGATTATATGATACAGTAAGTTAATTACGGGGGGAGGAATTG
Organism: uncultured Syntrophomonas sp.; assembly: GCA_964492475.1. Classification (GTDB taxonomy): domain Bacteria; phylum Bacillota; class Syntrophomonadia; order Syntrophomonadales; family Syntrophomonadaceae; genus JAAYJK01. The sequence goes on from CAZBKS010000071.1 coordinate 2,938, forward strand.
TAGTTGAAAGATTTAGATATATATCTGCAGCCGACTTCAAGTATTGACTGCGATCAACCGCTTATTGTCAAAATGGTTGGGGAGCTAACCCGGGGTTGTGTCACTGCAAGTGAAAAAGCAGTCCGGCTGTTTTACTATGTACGCGATAAATGCCATTATAACATGTATGACTTAAGCAAGGACCTTGATGACTACCGCTCTTCGCGGATCCTGGAAAAGGGCCAGGGGTGGTGTATGCCAAAAGCTATTCTGCTCACTTCTCTTTGCCGGGCAGCGGGAATACCCAGCCGACTTATTCTTACTTCCATCCGCAATCATAAATCCCCGCCAGAAGCTGTGGAGATGATGGGTACCAATGTATTTTTCCCCCATGTTTATAATCATTTTTATCTAAATGGAAATTGGGTCAAGGCTGCTCCTACCTTTGACTATGATATCTGCAAACGCATCGGGGTACCGGCGGTAGAATTCGATGGGGTGAATGATGCGGTTCTGCCCGGGCAGGATCTGGCCGGGGAGAGATATATAGAATACCTGTGGGAGTACGGAATATTTGCTGATATACCTTGGAAGATTATTGCCGAAGTGGGCTTTGAAATCTATGGTGAAGGAATGAGAGAATGGTTCGAGTTCCGGGATAAAACAGGCAGGCAGGAAAATACTTGATGTTAAGCTGGAGAGCGATCTTGGAATTAAAGGAGGGTTTGGTTTGGAAGGAAAACATGGAAAATATTCAGCCGGATTAAGTCTGCTGGCTGCGATCATAGTATTGCGTGGAATGATGTTTGATTCCAGCCTGGAATATGCCGCTATTTATACTTATGCCCTAGTAGGAATTCTTTTGGCTGCTGCTCTGGTACTTGCGCTTAAAAATCTAAGCTGATAGCTGATTAAATTATTGACAGCAGCGCAATATAAGTGTAAATTAATTACAATGATGCTGTTAAAGTATACAATTTAATATTATTAGACGAGACGAGATTAGATGAGACGAGAAGAGGAGAGAACGACGAGATGAGCAGGTATAAGCAAAATGCCGGCACATTTGAGCGTGCTGGTTTTTATTTGCCCTTTTCCGGGGCCCAGGTTTTCCCTGAGCCGGAAAGCTTTATTGCTATGGGCGAAAACTATGATTATATCCCCGTTTATGCCCAGAAGAAGCTGGACCATTTTGAAATGGTGAAGTATTTTGAGTCCAGGAATAACGGGGAGCTTTGCTGTCTGCTGGAGAGCTTGACCGGCAGTGAAAATGGGCGCTATTCTATCCTGGCGTGCAATCCCTTGCACGAAACCTTTTCTGAGCTAGATAACCCCCAGGGTGTCTCCCTTATGCATAATTTTATTAATTCACTCCATATCCCTCGACTTGATTTTCCCTTTTTTGCCGGAGGGCTGGTTGGCTATTGGAGCTATGAAGCTGGATTGTTTTACCAGGGGCTGGGAATTGACCAGAGGCCTGGTGCAGAACAGTATTTCTTCATGCCGGGAGAGATATTGGTTTATGACCGGCATACCAGTATTTTAAGCGTTTTTGTATGGCTGGCTGGTGCTCAAGCTGATCCAAGGGTTTATGAACAGGCCTGCCGACAGATGGATGAGATTCTCAGCCGGGCCGGAGAGCATGTAAGGAATAAAACGACGCCGGAGAAGGCTCAGTATGATATGAGTGCAGTCAGGATTGACGAGGAGTTCCGGGTTAACATCAATCGAGATGAATACTGTGAAATGGTGATCCGGGCGAAAGAACACATCAGGCAGGGAGACATCTTTCAGGTGGTTCTATCCAGGCGCTGGAGCAAAGAGAGCGCGGCGGATCCCTGGCTGGTTTACAATAAACTGCGGGATTTGAATCCTTCTCCCTATATGTTTTACCTGCAGCTGCCTGATTCTGTCTTAATGGGAGCTTCGCCAGAAATGCAGGTCAAGGTATATGGGGGCAGACTGAAAAACCGGCCCATAGCCGGAACCCGAAAAGTCACCGGGAATGAAGAGCGGGATAGGCTACTCCTGGAAGAACTGCTGCAGGATGAAAAAGAGCGGGCTGAACATCTGATGCTGGTAGATCTCAGCCGCAACGATGTAGGCAGGGTATGTAAAGCCGGCAGCGTTCATTTAACCGAATATATGCAGCCTGAAAAATATTCTCACGTTATGCACCTGGTTTCAACCGTAGAAGGAGAGCCCAAAGAAAACATATCACCCTTAGAAGCCTTTCGGGCCTGTTTTCCAGCCGGCACTTTGAGCGGGGCTCCTAAACGGAAAGCTATGGAAATAATTCAGACCCTGGAACAGGATCCACGGGGTCCTTATGGGGGAGCAGTTGGATATCTTTCGTTTGATGGCAGCCTGGACTCCTGTATAACTATAAGGGCTATTTTGTATAAAAATAGGAAGTATTACCTCCAGTGCGGCGCTGGAATCGTGGCCGACTCGAATCCGGAAATGGAACATAAGGAGACTTTAAACAAAGCCAGGGCACTTATGCTGGCGGTAAAAGGAGCGGAGGCAGTACAGTGATATTGATGATTGATAATTATGATTCATTTACCTATAACCTGGTTCAGTACCTGGAGGAGCTCGGGGAGGAGATACAGGTATACAAGAACGATGAGCTCAATAGCAGGGATATTATCCGGCTGCAGCCAGAGGCGATCGTTATCTCGCCAGGGCCTTGCAGCCCCCGGGAGGCTGGAGTATCTGTGCATGCCATCCAGGATTGCTATGATAAGATTCCTATTTTGGGCATCTGCTTGGGACATCAATCCATAGGCTATGCCTTTGGAGCCGAAATTAAGATTAATTACCGGCTTATGCATGGCAAGGTTTCTAAAATATATCATGATCAACAGACTATTTATCAGGGACTCAGTGAACCGTTCTTCGCTACCAGGTATCATTCCCTGGTAGTAGACAGGAAATCCCTGCCTGCTTGCCTGGAGATATCCGCCTGCAGCGAAGAAGGTGAAGTTATGGGTATAAGGCATAAATATTTTCCGGTGGAAGGGGTGCAGTTTCACCCGGAATCGATAATGACCCCGGAGGGCAAGAAACTTATGGCCAACTTCCTGACCGGTATAAGAGCTGTATCTTCTCTCTCAGCCGGGTCGTTAGCAGCAGGCAATTAAGGTCCATCCGTAACAGGCTGCCAAGCGTAGACGGAAGAAGGTCAGATTGGCGTTCCTTCCATTCAATGTTGATTAGGAGATATTACTCCAGGGTGTGGGGATAGATAAGAAGAGAGCAGATGAGTTTAGACGAGAAGAGAGGAGAATAAGAATGTTTAACCAGTATTTAAAAAGTGTAGTTGGAGGAGAATACCTTAATATTGAAGAGGCCTATAGCAGCGCTAAGATGCTTTTACATGACAATATTCCGGTAGTCCAGGCGGCGGCCTTTCTATCCGCCCTGCGTACCCGGAAAGAAGGTTCCCTGGAGTTAGGGGGGTTTGTGCAGGCCATTTATGAAGAAGCCGTGAAGATTGATGTAGATATGGAGCTGTTAGATACCTGTGGTACCGGTGGTGATGGACTGGGAACTTTCAATATTTCCACCCTGGCTGCTCTTGTAGCTGCTGCTGCTGGTATTCCGGTAGCCAAACATGGAAACAAGGCCATGACCAGCAAAGTAGGCAGTGCAGATATACTGGAGGCCCTGGGTGTAAATATCATGTTGAGTCCAGACCAGGCTCGTATGCTATTGGAGAAGGTAGGGATGACCTTTTTGTTTGCACCTCATTATCATCCCATCTTAAAGGAAGTGGGACCACTGAGAAGGGAAATGGGGGTAGCGACTATATTTAATTTTCTAGGTCCCTTGTTGAATCCATGTGATTTGAGCTACCAAGTGATGGGAATAGCGGATGACAGTATGCAGGAATCCATAGCCATTACTATGAGTGAGCTGAGACGAAAACGGGCTCTGGTTATTCACGCAGAGAATGGTATGGATGAAGTGAGTCCAAGCGGCAAAACCAGGTTCTATGATATTGAGGCCGGGGAGATGAAGAGGTATGATATAGACCCGGTTGACCTGGGGTTAGAGCCAATCCCCCTGGAATCAATTCTCGGTGGGGATATAAACCTCAATACCCGCATAGCCCGGGAAGTGTTAGACGGAACGACCGGGCCTTTTAGAGACACAGTAGTATTAAACGCTGCGGCAGCAATAATGACTGCGGGTAAGGCTCCTGATATGAAGGAAGGAATGCAGCTGGCAGAGGAAATGATTGATTCTGGCAAGGCTAAAGCCATCCTCCTGAAGATGATCCAATACAGCCGGGATGGGGTGACTGCATGCTGAACCGTATAGTGGCTGCCAAAAGACTAGAAGTTCAGAGGCTTAAAGCACTTGTTGATATGGATACCCTCACTATAAAGTCAAAGAAATTCAATCCTTTTAGCGTTTTTAAGAATGATAGCGGCAGGATGGAAATAATAGCTGAAGTAAAAAAGGCATCTCCTATCAAAGGAGTGATTTGCAGCAGCAGTTTCGATCACCTGGAGATAGCTAAACAATATGAGCAAAATGGTGCTGCGGCGGTATCAGTAATAAGTGACAGCAAGTTCTTTGATGGCAGAGCCGATTATTTAAGAGAAATACGAGAGGAAATAGAACTACCCATCCTGCGCAAAGATTTTATCATTGATGAAATTCAGCTTTATGAAACGCTGGAAATGGGAGCGGATATGGTTTTGCTGATTGCGGCCCTGCATGGGTACCAGGATCTGCTCCATCTGTGTGAAAGAAGCATGCAAATAGGACTGGAACCGCTGCTGGAAGTACATGATGCTGAAGAAACAGCAATAGCAATGGATTTGCCCATAAACATTATTGGCATTAATAATCGAGATTTAAAGAATTTTACGGTCAATATTAATACCGGTATAAAGTTAAGCTCATCGATTCCGAATTCATTTATCAAGATAAGCGAGAGCGGGATTAAGACTTCGCAGGACCTGGAATTGCTGGAGGCCAGTGGTTTTAATGCGGTGTTGATTGGGGAAAACCTGGTATCGTCATCTGATCCAGGAGCCAGGCTGGCTGAACTGCTTAAATATCGGGAGAGAAAAAGCTATGACCAGAGTTAAGATCTGTGGAATCAGAACCCTGGAAGAAGCCAGAATGGTAATAAAATATGGAGCCTGGGCCATGGGGGAGGTTTTTGCAGAATCACCCCGCCGGATATCAATAGAACAGGCGGAGAAGATTAACCGGCAGTTGGGAAAAGAAATCCTTAAAATTGGAGTATTTGTCAATGAGGAAATCGAGTCGCTTAAATATATAGTTAAAACCTGTTCTCTGGATATAGTGCAGCTTCACGGAGAGGAAGCGCCGGAGTACGTTCGAGAGCTTAACCTCCCGGTTATCAAGTCGTTTTCCGTCAATAATCCCATCAAAAGAAGTTTTGTTGAGCAGTGGCCGGTGTGGGCTTATCTTTTTGATACTTATTCACCTGCGCTTAAAGGGGGAAGTGGAAAAAGTTTTGACTGGCGATGGCTTGACGAGGTAAGGGCAGGGCTTCGAATAATACTGGCAGGTGGTCTTAACCCGGGTAATGTAGGAACAGCTCTTAATGTAGTTAGGCCTCTGGCGGTGGATGTTTCCAGTAGCGTAGAATTTCCGG
>CAZBKS010000072.1:0-8507 GCA_964492475.1 uncultured Syntrophomonas sp.
AAGGCTACATTCATACCTTTTTCCATTCCCGGCGAGACTGTTGAGGTTGAAATAATCGAAGAGAAAAGGAACTTCCAGCGGGCCAGATTGGAGCAGGTGGTCAGTGGATCAGCGGATAGGACCGAACCGCCGTGCAAACACTATTATAGCTGCGGTGGCTGCTCTTACCAGCATGTGCAATACCCGCGCCAGCTTGACTTGAAAAGACAGGTGGTTAAAGAAACCCTGAAAAGGATCGGGGGAATAGATATTGAGGTAAATCCGGTTCTGGGTATGGAAAACCCCTGGCGTTACCGCAACAAAGTGGAATGGCATGCCGAGAAAAAATCAGGCCGGTTTACCATGGGATATTTTCCTAACGATAGCCAGGTCTTGATGGATATAGACAACTGTTTGCTGATAAGCACGGAGATGGAGGAATACAGCCAGTTTATTAAAGACCATATGGAGGAATTAAAAATACCGGACAATTGTGAAATAATCCTGCGCCAATCCTCAGTCAACAGAGAACTGATGCTGATTTTTGCGGGAACCGACGCCGGTAAGATAGATTTTGCTAAAATGCTGAATTATAAAGAAGTAGCCTCCATATATAGTGTGGAAAAGGGAGTTGCCCGGTTGCACTATGGGGACCAGACCCTCCCCGAGAATATCTCCAACGTAGACTATCAAGTTTCGCCACTTTCTTTTTTCCAGGTTAACCATCAACAAACTGAGAAACTAATGGAGATTATCAAAGAATACGCGCGATTAGGCAGGAATGATACTGTCCTGGACGCTTACTGCGGAACCGGCAGTATAGCTCTGAACCTGGCCGGAAGTGCCGGCCGGGTAGTAGGGGTAGAGGCCTTCAAATCGGCGGTTAAGGATGCCAAAAGAAACGCTTTCCATAACAACACTGCCAACTGCAAATTTATCAAAGGAGCTTGTGAAGACATTGTACCTGGCCTGGAAGAACATTTCGATGTAGTTATTCTTGATCCGCCTAGATCTGGCTGTAAGACCGAATTACTTGAGGCGGTAATTAAAAAGAGCCCGGAAAGAGTTGTATATGTGTCCTGCAATCCTGCCACCCTGGCCCGGGACCTGGCCATTTTAGTTAAAGCAGGATATACGGTAGATGAAGTCCAGCCCGTAGACATGTTCCCCCAGACCGGGCACGTGGAGACGGTAGTATTGATAACGAGGGTTGAAAAGTAGGGGTTCTGAAAGCCCAGTATATAAGCCATTTATGTGTTTTTGTGTTTAAGATCAGAGCATGAAAAAATCATGATTTTTTACTTCGTGGGAACATATCAAAAAAGGCACAAACCCTTGCGAGTGGTCGATTTAGATGTCAGGGTTTGATGAGAAGTCGATATAGATGTTTTCGGTTTTTGGGGCCTGGCGAGTGGTCAATATAGATGTTTTTTTGATTTGCCGGGGTTGTGTGGTCAGTATTGATTTTTACGAGCGATTTTATCATTTTGACTTAATAATAGGCTAACCAACATTGGGGAATAATGCTATAATGATAGTTAGGCAGCTAAGGAATTATTGCCCGATGGACCATTGAATGTCATATTCGTTGTTGGTTTGATCATCGGCATTTGATGGTGTGATGGAAATGAGCAGCCAGTCCTCGGCTCTGGAATTAGGATTGATTTCGGATAACCGTTGCCTTGAAAGGCTGATGAGCAAAACGACAATCGTATATAATTCTTGATTAGTCGTTAATGGCTGTTTCATATGATAGGTGACAACCGTATCGTATGTCAGTTCCTGGAGGACTTGCTGTTCTTCATGTGCGTTAAGAGTATCCAGGCAAATATCTACGGAAGGTTCCCATGGATTACTCAAAAGTTTCTTAGTATATGTGGACAATTGTTTCTTGAGTTCAGCTTTAGATTAGGAACTGCCTCGGTAATAAATTGATATGTGTAATATTGGTTTGTCGCTAATCATGACGATACCTCCTTTGGTAGTATCACATATTAGCTCTACAAACCAGTAATATCAAGTGATAAACGAACAATTGACTGTGTGACCTGCCTATCGGCAATCAGGGGGTGATTTAGATGAGCAAAATCTCCATTCGTTTTTTTGATGATAAAGAAGTTCGTGCTGTTTGGGATGATGAAAAATCCAAGTGGTGGTTTTCAGTACTTGATATCATCGGTGTTTTGCGTGGCGAGGACGACTACACAAAAAACAGAAATTATTGGAAATATTTAAAGGCGAAACTTAAAAAAGAAAACAACGAGTTGGTTAGTGCCACTAACCAACTGAAATTGACAGCTGCCGACGGGAAAAAATATCTAACAGATACATTTGACTATGATGGCGTCATTGAACTTGCCAAAAATTTTCCAAGCAAACAGGCAAATCGCTTTATTGAATGGTTCACCAACAGCGATGAAACGATCGATGGAAAGAGCAAATCAAAGGCATATGCTCTTTTCGACAGTTCCTTGTTTGATACAATAGAAGTCGGTACGGTAAAAGGCTTACAGCAGATTCACGGCTATTTATTTGGCGGGCTTTATGATTTTGCGGGGCAAATAAGAACCCTTAATATCGCAAAGAGTGGCTTCCAATTTGCGATGGCGCGATTCTTGCCCGAAACGCTGAAAAAAATTGAAGAAATGCCCGAAAGCACTTTTAACGAAATTGCAGATAAGTATGTTGAGATGAATGTAGCCCACCCTTTTATGGAGGGTAACGGTCGAAGCATGCGCATTTGGCTTGACCTGATTTTGAAAAAGAACCTGAAATTATGTGTGGACTGGAGCAAAATTAATAAAAAGGACTATCTCACCGCGATGGAAAAGAGCGTTTCGGATTCCTCGCAAATAAAAGCACTCTTACAGTCCGCCTTGACAGATAAGATAAATGACCGTGAAATGTTTATGAAAGGCGTCGATTATTCCTACTATTACGAGCAGGAAAATGAAATCACTGAAGAGGAAAAGTGAATGATATTACTATTCAGACAGCCGCCTTTTCAAGTGGACGCGGCGGAGGTGTATTATGGATGATAATAAAATAATTCACTACATACCGCCTTTACCTCCGAAGCGGGAAAAGCGAGTTGGTATTTACTGTCGCGTGAGCACAAACAGTACTGATCAGCTGAAAAGTCTGACCGCCCAGGTTTCGGCGTTAACAAGATTAACGGCAGCCAATCCAAAATGGCTGTTAGTGGATGTGTATATCGATATTGCTTCAAGCAAGACTGGCTCTTCACGAAAAGAGTTCACTCGTATGTTGAAGGATTGCCAGTCGCATGATTTAGAAATTATCCTTACCAAGAGCATCAGCAGATTTGGTCGAGATACCGTTGAAATTCTCGATGCGTTGAATCAGTTAAAACTACTGGGTGTCCGAGTCATATTTGAACAGGAAGTACTTGATACAGCTGATACTGACAGTGAATTGATGATATCAATAATTGAGGCTATTGCACAGGCGGAGAATGAATCACGCAGTGATAATATTAAATGGGGTATCAAAAAACGTGCGGCACAAGGTACTTCGAAACTATATAACAGAAAATGCTACGGGTATGTCAACGCAAGTGATGGCAGCCTGATGATTAAAGATGAAGAGGCAAAAAATGTAAGATTAATTTTCGGCATGTATCTTCGAGGCAAGAGTGTGATAGGCATTATATCTGAATTAGAGAAAATGGGCATCAAGTCTCCAACGGGAAAAGGAAAATGGTGTAAGCGAACAATTGATGTTATGCTTAGTAATGAAAAGTACATTGGAAATGTCCGGCTCTTGGATGACGGAAAGCATGATTTATGCTATTTGTCAGAGGAGAACAATCCGGCGATTATATCCAAGGAAACATTTCAAGCGGTGCAGATTGAGAAACAGCACCGAAGCAATGTGATAAAGGCCGGAGATGACAGTAAGAGAAAAAGCAAAAAATACAGTTCAAAGAAGTAAAATTAGAAAATAGCCTAATCGAGATTAATAAGTTGAGAACTCAGGATAGACATCAAACCTGCTAAAACACTGCATTTTTAAGGAATTCAGGAAAGTTTAGGACCGGCCTCCAAAATTCACGTTGAGACGGTAGTATTGATGTCTAGGGTGGACAAGTAGGTAAGTGAAAAAGGCTTGATATATAGGCTTTTCGTGATTTTGGAGAAAAAATCCGAAGCGCTGAATTCGCCAAAATATTGCTTGGCGGGAATATATCCAATGGGCTGATTTTAGTCTGTAAAGAGCGATTTAGATGTCGGCACTTGGCGAGTGCTCGATTTAGATGTTTTGTGTTTTTGGGGCTTGCTGAGTGGTCGATTTAGATGTTTTTAGAATTTGGTTAACGTTGAGAGAGCAGATTAGATATTTAAGCAGATAGTATCGTGACAATGGAAAATCAATATTGATTTGATCTTATTAAAAAAGGGGTGAAAGAATGCCTGGATATACAAAGCATATGTTTGAAACTGATTTGATAAAAATCAATAAGGATTTGACAAAATATCTCAAAAATATAGTCGCATTGTTGCCCTAACTAATATCAAAGTAGACAGTGTCCGTGACGCTATACAGCGTTGGCTCGACAATAAAGGCGGATTTCCCGCTAACGGTTCTGATGATGAATACTCTTTCTATGCCGAAAAAACATATCCCATTCCCGATGACCGCCGTAAGTATTTTCAACATTTGGTGGCTGGAATAAATCCGAGCATTGGTTATCATCTTATATCTATGCTTGCCGATAACGGCTTGTTTAAGAGCGTCTGGACTACGAATTTTGACGGTCTCATGCTGAAATGTGCACATCAATACAATCTCAATCCTATAGAAGTGACTGCTGAAACGTCTGATCGCATTTATCGCGGCGATGCGGACGGCGAAGTACTTTGCATTGCCCTCCACGGTGATTACAAGTATGGTGCATTGAAAAACACAACATCCGAGTTAGACTCACAAAATGATTTTCATTAGAGCAATTAGTCATGAGTTGGCAAACCGAGATTTGCTTGTCCTCGGTTATAGCGGTCGTGATAAATCGCTTATGAATGCTTTGGCTTCAGCGTATCAGACAACGGGCAATGGGAAGCTGATTTGGTGTGGCTACGGAAACAATGCCCCTGTGCCAGTTATGGATTTAATTCAATCGGTAAATGATAGCGGGCGTAGTGCCTATTATGTGCCTACTGATGGATTTGATAAAACGATTTATAGCCTTACTCGTCATTGTATGAGTGAGGAATCTGATTTTCTGCGTAGGATTGATGCACTAAAAAAAGAGTTAGGATCTTCTGTTTCTGAAACTACCAGTAAATTTGAAATACCGACCGCAACAATTGGAAAAATAACGAATACTAATGTCTTTCCGATTACATTCCCCAAAAATTGTTACCAATTTGAAGTTAAATACAACCAGGGCGAAAAACCGTGGGATTTCTGTAAAAGCCTTGCTTCGAATGGTGTTATGGCTGTGCCGTGAAGAAAAAAAGCAATTCGCTGACGGTTTTACTGCCGAAGTGAACTTGATGTAACGGTTACACAGTCACACGATGTTAATTATGCCGCTGTACAACTCGGTAAGTCGCTTTGCCAAAGCCTTGACAGACTTAGCGCTTTGTCCGTGGATGTAGCCATACTCTACATACCAAAAGAATACGAGCCACTAACGGGTTATGTTGATGAAAACGAAAAGTTCGATTAGCACGACTATGTTAAAGCATATGCCGCACAAAGGAATATCGCGACTCAATTTGTGCGAGAGAAAACATTAGAGAGCGATTTGAACTGTCAGATAATGTGGGCTTTGTCTTTGGCGATATATGTGAAGTCAAGCCGTATACCTTGGGTTGTTTCCGGTATTAACAAAGATACGGCTTTTGCAGGGATTGGCTATAGCATTAATCGAACCGAGAGCAGTTCCAACCTGGTGGTTGGTTGCAGCCATATTTACTCGGAAGACGGGCAAGGAATGAAATACAAACTATCCAAAATTGATGACTGTACCTTTGACCGCAAAAAAAAACCCTTATTTGTCCGAAGATGAGGCATATCGTCTTGGGCTTAATATTAAGGAGTTGTTTTACAAATCGTTCTCTGAAATGCCCAAGCGTGTAGTCATACACAAGAGGACTCCGTTCCGACGTGAAGAAATCAAAGGCTTTGTAACAAGCCTATCAAGTGCGGGTATTAAAGACATCGACCTTTTGGAAATTACGCTTGAAGATGACTTGAATTGTTTTGAGTTCACTCGAAATATGGACGCAATTGATGGCTTCCCTGTTCGCCGTGGCTTATGCTTCCCTCTGAATGATAATACAATGTATTTGTATACTCACGGCATCGCACCGTCGGTGCGGAATCCGAATTATCGTTATATTCAGGGAGGCAAGACTATCCCTCAACCGCTGAAAATTGTAAAACACCATGGGCGGCACGATGTCACAAATTGCTACTGAAATTCTCGGATTATCGAAAATGAACTGGGAATTGAGACCAATGTGAAAATATAATTGAAAAGCATGGCTGCCCATTGTTTTTATGTATATTATGCTAGTCTGTGAGTTCGGATTAAAGACAGTAGACACCTGGAAAGGGCCAAACATAATATATTTTTTGAAGTCTCTGTCAATAAAATGGAAACCTTGATCTGAAACAGTACTGTAGAATAGGCTAAATGGCCGATGCGCATATCAACAAAAATCAGTATAAGTGCCGATGCGGCGCTTTTCTTTTTATGAGATACTAAGCATTGCATCTGGTTTATTAACAGTAAATCTTTATGCCAGACCTTGTGCCGGATAACATATGTTAAGTTTTTAAAAATCGTTTATCGATTAGGGGGAATGAACAATGAAAAAGGTGCTTTCGTTATTTCTAACTTTATCACTATGCCTTGGAACAATAGGCTTTCCTATGGTTGCATATGCGGCAACGGTGACGGTTAATGGCTTCACCTTAGACACCAGTACATATACCATAACCTCATATTCGGGAACAGAGACGAATGTGACGATACCGTCCAACCTGACTTCAGGTTCGACAACCTATCCGGTAAAGGCTATAGGCTCGAATGTTTTCAAAGGGAAAACCTCTATTACGGGTGTCGCGTTCCAGGAAGGCGTGACCAGTATCGGCAGCAGTGCATTTTACGGCTGTACAGGCATGTCCTCTGTCACTCTGCCAAACAGCATGATCACACTGGGAGACTATGCATTCTATAATTGTAATAATCTGACCGGCATCACAATACCTGACAATGTCACCAGCATTGGCGCCAGTGCTTTTACAGCCTGCAGCAAGCTTTCTGAAGTAACATTATCAAACAGTCTTGCTTCTCTGGGAACCGATGCTTTTTTAAATTGTATCGCCTTGACTGCCGTTACAATTCCGGGCAGCCTTACGACGATTGGCAATTATATATTTCAGGACTGCACTGCTCTGACCAATGTCACCATATCCTTCGGGGCATCGGTTATCGGGGAGAATGTTTTTTCTGGGTGCACATCCTTGACTTCTGTAACGCTTCCGGACAGTCTGACATCCATTGGTAAAAATGCCTTTTACGGTTGCTCCAGTCTGACCGAAATCATCTTACCGGGAGCTCTTGCAAACATCGGGGTAAATGCTTTCGGCGACTGTACGCGTCTTGCCGGAATAACGATACCGGGCAGCGTGGTATCCATTGGAGATGATGCCTTTCATGGCTGTTCATCCTTAACAACCGCAACGATTCAAAAAAACAGTTCATCCACGACTATCATCGGGGCAAGTGTTTTTGAGGACTGCACCGCCTTAAGCGGCGTCACGTTGCCAAATAGCGTTGCTTCCTTATCGGATTATACCTTTTACAATTGTAAGGCTTTGTCCGGTCTTGTTTTGCCGGAGAGCCTGAGTTCAATCGGAAGCGGGGCGTTTTCTTATTGTGCCGCCTTGACTGAAGTTACCATTCCTTCCGGAGTGACTTCCATCGGGGGCAGCGCATTCTCCAACTGCAGTCGGCTGGCAACAGTCAATTTTATGGGAAACGCGCCGGCAACATTCGGCACCAATGTATTTAGCAATGCGGCATCCGGTTTTACGATCTATTATTCGGCATTCAGTACCGGCTTTACGACCCCCACTTGGAACGGGTACAACTGCCAGATGGGTACAAATAAATACGTTGAGATACCGGATCCAGCTCTGAAGACGGCCTTTCTGAATGTGGCTGACAGCAATGGGGACGGACAGCTTACTCCGGAGGAAATGTTACTCATAACCGACTTTTCGGCCATTAACCTTAGCATCCAAAGCATTGAAGGGATCCAATATGCCGTGAACCTGGAAAGGCTAAATCTCAACTCCAATGAGATCACCGATCTTGCCCCTATGGCAGGCTTGACGTCCCTAACTGACCTGTATCTTTATGATAATAATATCTCTGATCTGTCTCCCCTTTTCGGGCTGACAGGACTCAAAATGCTGATGCTGTGGACCAACCAGATCTCAAATATCAAATACCAGTCAGGCTTGACATGGATGGAACACCTCGATATCAG
>CAZBKS010000073.1:0-8480 GCA_964492475.1 uncultured Syntrophomonas sp.
TATGTTCTGTAGCCAGTAACTACCTGCCCTGTGAATCTGCCGTTACCGGCATCAACATATATCAACGAATGCCCATATCCAAAACCGTCCCATGTCTGGAACAAATCATGCATTACTTTCCGAGCCTTGTTATTGTCTACTGCCCCGATTAATACGCACAGAGCTTTTGGACTCCAATACATACCGTCATTCTGGTGAAGTGAAAACAGGTTTTTTAGCTGGTTACGTTCTTCTATTTTCTTCGAGCAACTTATAATATTTACTCCAAAATGACTGCCATACCGCAAAGCCAATACATCGGCTTTGTTTTTACCCAGATCACCCTGGATGAAGTTCTGGCGATAAAGGTTTTTTTCTTCAATGAAATCAAAATCGTTAAGAGTGTATATTACCCCCAACTCTTTCTTGAACTCTGCCAGGGTCATTAACAGCCGGGCGACTTTGGGGACTAGATAGCCCCCGGTACCGCCACAGCCTACTTGAACGATTGATACCCGATCTATTTGTTCTAACTGCATAATAAATACCCCCGTTAATCCCATTCTGCCATTATTGTTCTGATTGGAAAATCGGCAGCATTTATCTTGAGTTTGTCTTTGGCATTTGCAATCAGGATTTCTGGTGCGTTGGATGGCATTTCGCCTAATGGCCGCCATTCCAGGTATTTAACTTCGTACAGATCTTTACCGTATCTATCGTATCCATGTTTGATGTGAACGTTGGTCACTTCAATAATCTGGTGAGTGCAAACCACGTTCTGATTTATTACCCAAACCTCTCCCGTTCGTTTTGCATCCTGCACATGCCGGGCAACCTGATCATTGGGTATCAAGTTATCTACCGATATACTGTTTGAGTTTATATGATACACATGAAGTATTGCTGATATAGGCAGCATCTTGGATCGTAAATACAGGTTTTTTAATGCTTTACCACCAGCGGGCATCGCTGTAATGCAGTTTTCAATACTGTCTGCAAAACAGATTCTGGGGATGGTTCTATCCTCATGAGGTGCTCGGTTTTCCGGTACCCGAGGATACAACATACCGTTTTGTATTTCGTTAAATGAGACATGATATAATATCATTTTGGTATCCTTTCTACCCCGGCCGTGCCGGGGATTTTTCCCACGGCAAAGCCGTAAAGCAATTCAGGTTTCGGATATTATTCTTTGACCAATGCCAGTAGTCTAGCTATAGCACCCCCATAACCACCATCTTGGGGATTTATACACCGGTTGGCATAGGCTTCTTCAGCCAAATCAAAAATTACTTTATGCAGCCGGGTTTCTTTATCCAGTTTTGCGTACCGCTCTTTTGTCTGTTCCAGTGTCTTTTCCAGACGCAACCGGGCATTCTGCTCAAGCTCTAATGTAGCCCGCAACTGCCTATTCTCCTGGTATATCTTTTCAACATCCTGGACCTTCATTATTTCTCTCTGGCCACTAATTTTAATTGCGTTTAACATTTTATTCCTCCTCATCCCATCTTCTCAAACTTAACGCCGCAATAGACATATGGCGCCTCGCCTTCGACTTCTGAATTTACTACAAACATGCCAACCCTTTTGGAATCGGCCAGCTCAGTGAAGCCATGATTATTCAATAACCATTTTCGGACATCATCCAAGGTGGGTTCCTGGAGATCGTCTGGGGCTTCGTACTCATACATATCCGAGTACATTTTTACCTGCATTTTTCTTGTAGGCAGTTTTTCCTCTAAGCCTTTTTACCAGCTGTACTGCTGGTTGCTTTTGATTTTTTCGGGGCTTTGGCTCCACATTCGTTCTGTGGCTGTTCGCCAAATTCACCAAATAAATTACTCATAAATCGCTCCTTTCCCGGCCAATTTTCGCCAGATATTTTTTGAAATTTTGCATATAAAAAAACCCCTCATCATATAAGACAAGGGGCGATATTTGAAAATATGAAACTCTACACGGTTAACAAAATATCTCTAAGCTTCTTTTGGGAAGGTTTTAGCCATTCATTCGGGAACAGCTTTTCTTCTACTGCTTTTAACAAAGAGTCGCCTTGCAACCCAGAGTTGTTGTGTGTACTTAATCCTAAGTTGGAAGGCATTGCTTTGAGTATATCTGGCATTTTAAATAGTTGCCAGGGTTCTTCTACCGGTATACGATTAGACCCTATACAAATCCTGCCATCCTGATACGAATTGAAATATGGGTAATGGTATATAGGTGTATCGGGAGTTAGATTTTTATCTGAAACTGCCCACATTCTTACCTGAGATAATATTCGGTTATCTACCCTGAAGCGATAGATTATTGCAGGGTAGCCTACTACATATTGCCGACTTTCGTAAGTAATTGGACCTATAGTTGGCTCTCTATATAGATAGAGGCTGTATTTAGTCGGATCTGCTGCACTTTGGGTATATTTGATCGTTCCGGTTGGCAATAAGGGAGTTCCGAATATTTCTTCATCTGTAATATCTCTTACTGCACTGTTAAATGCGTCAATGAGATGGTGAATAGTAACCTCTCTAAATTCTTTTTTGCCGTTATCCTCTAATTCAATAAAGGCCCCATCTTCCCTGATAAATAAATGTATCACGCCGCCACCTCCAAACCTTCGGCAATTTTCCTGACCTTTATAAAGAAATTAAATATATCTTCTCGTAAAGGCCATTCATCCGAACAAAAATATATATGACTGGTTGTTTTATTAACCCTCCTATAGTTAAATCCGGAATCTTTCGGAAGGTTTTTGGCAACCTGTTCACATATATCCGCATATACTGCCGGAAGTAGGATTGTGGCCATCTCGATATCTTGATCTAAATCATCATGAAGAATGTCTGGATACTCATTTAAGAAGTCTTCCCATGTGTAAAATTCTTCGACAATATTTAACTCTTGTTCTTCGGATAAACCAAAGATAACTGCAATGGCGCTCCGGAAGAAAACTTCCTCACTATCACCGCAATAAGGACTGTACCCAAAATACCTGCCCGTGATATCCGCGTATTCCCCAAGCTCTTTTTTGATATACAAAAGAGTCTTCAAGTTATATAAAGTGCCCAAGTATTGATCTATTATTTCTTCATTAAAACTATAATCCGAATACATCTTGCCACCCCCTAAACAAATTCCTGTGGTTTTGGCAGCGGGGTCGCACGGAATTGTCGGTAGTAATGGTTATAATGGCAGCGTTTTTCTTCATTTGCAAGAATATAGCGTGCGATTGGTGTGGTTCCTTCTTCTAAGGCAACTAATTCTTCTTCAAATTCCCATTCTTCTATGGGTACTGCAAGTATTTCCTCGCTTATATATTCTTCCGTCAGAAGGTCCATTAGACGCAAAATCCTTTGTGCCTCATTCCTAACAACATTATCAATTTCATTTAATGGTTTTGAATTAGCCACTATTTTCTTATGGCAATATTCGATATCTAATACCTTTATAATCCTCACTCCTTCCCCTTGGAAAGGGATTTTGCCCCCCAAAATGAGGGGCAATTCCTTTACATTGCTAAAGCTGCCTGTTGAGCCTGTATCCCTTTTATTCTACGGGTAGGCGCATTCGGCCTAGTTTCAGCACCTTCGATAGGCTCATTATTACCAGCTTTTAATCTGCGTTTGGCTTCCCTATGCTGCAGCTGCTGTTCGGGTGAATCCGCAAACTCTTTCAGTTTACTTTCGGTAATTTTCCGAGCCTGCCTGACCTCATCCATAGCCTCACCTAAAATTGATTCGTATTCTTCAACCAAGGACATTACTTTTTCTGCTTCCTCTTTAAGATGCCCGGTTACTCGCTGAGTAGTTTTATCGACATCTATGGAGACGGCAATATCGTCTTTGGCTTTATTAAATACGGCATTTAAGCGTTCTACGGCATATATAATCGCATCAGTTTTTACTTTATTGGTTACTTCAGGAGTACGAATCACCGGCAGGGTGTCCGTTACAAATATACCGTTTTCATACTCATTGAACTTTTCAGCTACTCTGAGTAATCTATCCAGTAAATTTTCCCTCGTTGCCGGTATATTCCAGGTACTTAATATTCGGTTAACCGGATTACCAGCATCCTGTAAGATTTTTTGTACTATATTGTGGATCTGCATTTCCGAGACTAAATCCCGTTCTTTTTGAAACCGTTCGATAGCTGCCTGTATTCGTTCGCAAACAAAATCTGGGCAAGTATCAAATTCATACCCTGCCTCATAACCTTGATAAGCGACTATTGATTCACTATCACGGAAGAATTTAATTTGCGCTACCAGTTTGCCGTCCGTTGAGGTACGATTCTTTTTATCGATCTCAGTTAGCTGGATATTGCGAACTATCGGGTCGGCAGATTCATCGATCAGGATCATATTGATTTTGTATTTACGTCCGCTGTCTCTGTCATAGACGTAGCGTTTCGGAATGTCCTGACAGGCTCTGCGAAAAGCATCTGCCGGAGTTGGCGGGTTAGGCGCATAATTGCCTAAATCTGCTTCATTCAGCAGCGGTATTAGAAAATCATACCTTAAGCCTTTTTTGCTTTCCTTTCGAGCATAAGCAAACCTCTTGCCGATGTAATTGTTTTCGGCGTTTTCTACGCCAGTTACGTTATCCCATAAACTCATGGATTTTCCTCCTTTCGCCCGGCTGAGCCGGGCATTAAAATTCCCGGCTAAAGCCGTACAAAAGAGAATAAAGTTAAATACAGATATTGTTTAACTAAACAACAATATGTTAGACTATATTTAGCCATTGACGGAGCGTTGGTGGTTTTTAAGTTCAATTTTCATTATGTGTGCGTTGGTGTTAACTACCTAACGCCTTTTCTTTTTCTTGGCGATGGAGTGTACCAGGTCTACAATTGCTTTTAATAGCCTTATTAGTGCTGTTATAAGTATAACGAGATCTATTGCACTCCACCTCCTCTCTTCCCACCAAACGCCCCATGCATGATGGAGAGAGAAGGTTGCATCAAGGTTTACCACCAAACCCAAATTAATTTTCTACTCGATACCCTGCTTCCAGCAAACTATCGCAGTATTTCCGTTCCCATGCCAAAGCCTTTTCTCGGTTTGCATTGGAATAGACTTCAGTTCCGTCAGGCAATGTGACAATCCATTCCTGGCGATCCGAACAAAACTCTACATTGGTTGCTCGTTTGATATCCAGATAGCCAAGATTTTTTAGAGGTATTTCATCGCTGTACAGCCCTTCTACTGCGCCCTCTGGACGTATAAAGAATTTAGCCATTAGATATCCTCCTTTAACATCATTTCCTCGGTGTCATAATACTCCGGCTTATTTTCGGATTCATCTACTATTCCGAGAGTTTGCAGAAATGCAGTAGCATCCGTACAGGAAGTACCGGTAAACCCCTCGGCTTCCACTTTTAAATCGCCGGCTGGATTTACTGTTGTAATGACTTTTTCTTCCGGGTTGGCTCCGATAGTTTCATAGACTACGGTACCGTCTGCCAGGGTGTTTGTTATATACTGCAATCCCTGCATCTGCACCAACTCTTCCAAGGCCGCACAGTTATACGCTTGCATGAATTTACTGATTTTAGCTTCATTCATAAAAGCTTCAGCTTCCGTGTAATTCCATTCCTCTTTTTGAATTTTTTCCTGAAATAATTTCTCTGCTTCCTTAAGAGCATTAGCATTGGCTAAATAATCACTGATGTGATTTGCCCAAAAATCGGCAACTATTTCATATGTGCCATCCTCCTGTTTTTTAAACCCAACGTCATATTCCCCTGGGAGTTTCATAACAAGATCGCAAGGCGTCTCCATTCCTGCGTATCCTCTGCACATACGATTATGGGTTACCATATAACCTAACTGTGTTGCTGCTTTTTTAATAGAATCGATGCTATTAAATTTGGTTTTAACTGAAAACCAGTGACTCATTTGCCCACTCCTTTCCCCTTTTTAAGGGATTTTAAATTAATCCCTTAGCTTTAAAGCTTAGGTAATTTCCATCACCGATAATGACATGGTCTAAAACTTCAATACCCATGATTTCACCGGCCTGTGCTAACATCTCGGTAATCTTCTTATCTTCTTTAGATGGAGTTGTGTCTCCCGTTGGATGATTATGAGCAATAATAATACTTGCTGCATTTGACAAAATTGCTGTCTTGAACACCTCCCTGGGAGAAACAACGGCATTCCATAAAGAGCCGATTGAAACTATGGCGATGTTGTTTACATGGCCCTTTTTGTCTAGGGATAAACAAATAAAATATTCCCGATCTTTGTTTTTAAGAAAATCGGTCACACAATCATAAACATCATTTGGCTCCTTAATCTCATAGAAATAATCGCTTTCTTTTACCTGCCTGATGCTTACAACCGCAATTTGGTGTTTATCCTCGTAAACATTCTCGAACAAAGTGTTTTTTATCATTCTTTCACTTCCTTTCTAAAACGGTACTCGCGTACCTTTTCCCTGCGTATTTCGCAAGATCTGCTTTTCTCAAAATATTGAGTTAAAAATAGCAATAAAAAAGGCCGTGGCTGAAACTAAGTTCAAACCACGGCGTTTAGGAGGTTTTATGCGTAATAAAAATAGCCGCCTTATAAGCGACTATCTGTAGACATAAGAATATCGACAACACATTTGCGACAAATCTGTTGTCCTTAATTTTATTTTTGATATATCTTATTATATAACGGATAAAAGAAAAAACAAAGGAGAATCATGAAAATTCTCCTTTATTATATAATCATTCTAGCCAAATAGGACTAATTGACTATCTGCTTGTTGCATCAGTTTCTTTCGACTGCTCCGAGACATTTGCGATAAATCAATGTCTTGTTCTGCCAGTATTTCACTGAGGGTTTTAAGCCTTCTGGTATCCTCTATGGTCAGAACCTTCTTATTGATCAGTGTTGCAACCTCCGCTTTATAAGCGTTGAATATGTCATTCGAGTTAACAGTTACAATATTGTCTTTCAATAAGGACAAAATATCGATCATATCCCCGGTATCACCGAATGAACGCAATCCTTCATTCGTCAAGTTCCCTTCGAGAATGCCTGCTGCGTTAAGTTTACTTCCGGTTAATTGGAAGCATTTCTCTTGCAGGGTATCTTGATAGCAAAGGAATATTACTTTAACTTCCTGGTCTTGCCCTATACGCAAGCTGCGTGCCGAGGCTTGCCTTACTGTTGAGGGTATATATCCCGTCTGCATCCAGATTATTGTCGGGCATTCCAACAGGTCTAAGCCCGTCTCAACCAATTCTGGATGACACATAAGTATATTTTTACCTTCGGTATTCAGTTTGGCCTTTACATATGCTTCTCTTTTACAAGTGTTTATCGTAGTGGATCGCAATGTTTGCACCCTGGCTCCTGGCACCTGGCTGGCCACCCATTCTAACCTCGGAAGGCAATCCTTCTTGTTGGTGTAGGTGGTGAAAACCAAGCACTTCCTGCCCTGGGCTAACTCGGCTTCTATAATGGTTTGCAGCTCCCGTTCTTTGTTGTATATCTTAGTCCGGTCCAGTTCTGGCAGTGATAAATAGAAGTTGAAATCCGGTTTTACCACGCTGATATGGTCCGGACCATCTGCAAGGTCTGGATAGCTCATGCAAGTATGAAGCATTATTGAAGCCATTTGGCTACCGCCCTCTTTAATGGACTCCTTTAACTCCCATTCAATGTCTTTGTAGTAGCGCTGCAGATCTTCATCCATCTCGACTACATTTACAAATTCAGTTTTGGGCGGTAAATACGGTGCCACATCGCTTAGTTTTAAGAATGCTGTGACTTCCAATAACCACTCAGGGAATGTATTGATTGTATATCCCGGCAGTAACTTCAGTTGAGTACGCGTGTTTTTGGCTTTACTTGATTTGCCATAGGTACTTTCCCTACTTTTAATGGTTTTCTGCCAGAACCCGTATTCCATCTGGAATTTTGAGCGTGATTCCTCGTTATGGTTATATCCCAATTCCTTAAACTTTTTGGGGTCCAATCGCCACAGTAAATAGTAAAGACCGTTTGCGTAACCATCGGCTAAGGTTCCTGTCATGCCGATAGTGTTTTTACACTTGGTAACAAGCCCACCAAACGCCAATCCTTGGGCGGTTGATCCTTTGTATTTATGAGCTTCGTCACAAATATAATAGGCGAAATAGTTTTTAGGAATACGCTTTTTGACTAACTCACCAATGGATACTTTACGGTATCCTTTCCGGTTGTTATCAGCTTGCCAGAGAATTTCTTGACACTCCCTGCACTTATGGTTAGTGCTGGTATGGGTTTCAAAATCCTCTGGATATAAGTTGATCCAGATTGTATCTCCATTATCGTCTTTTTGGGGATACTTAAGGATATTGCCGCATCTGGGACAGATGCAGACATCCATATACCGGTATTCCTGCAACTCAACATCGTAAACCTTGATCTTCTTAGTGTTGTACCCGGGCCGAGTTATGTAGCTACCTCTTAATGCTTCATTAGACAATATCCAATATTCCGGTTTTTCAGGTACTTTTGGACT
>CAZBKS010000074.1:0-8397 GCA_964492475.1 uncultured Syntrophomonas sp.
CAAAGGGGCAGGCGATAGTACACATTTTACATCTCAAACACTTATCATGGTTGACAACCATCGCCCCAGTCGTATCACTGCGGGTTATAGCCCCTACCGGACATACCTCCATACATGCTGCCACACTGCACTGCTGACAGACTATAGGGACCGATATTCCTTCTTTTTCAAAGTTGAATACATTAATTCTGGAGCGGGTTGGATCAAATTCCTGCACATGAACGAACGAACAAATCAACTCACAGGTCCGGCAACCAGTACATTTTTCCGGCTGAACAATTAATTCTTTGTGCATACCTGCCTGGTTCCAAATAATTTGAAACCAGTTATTCACCTCCTTAACTTTTAATTGTGTGTCGTAACAGAGTTAACAAATTAATATCCTCTATAAGGACATCATCTATAAATTAGTTAAGCAATTTTCATGCCAGCCGCAAAGCTGTCGAAAAAACAGATAAGCCCCTCTAAACAGAGGGGCTAAGGTGAAATTAAACAATTCGTAGTACAAGCAGGCAACCGGGGCCGGGTTCTCTTTTCCCTTTATAGGCATAGTCCATAATTAGCCGCTTCCAGGGAGTCCCCTTTGTCATTATACAAAACCCATTACGGCTATTTCGTAATTATAAACATGATACGTGGTTCGGTTTAGACTGCAGACCTGACTTTGTTAGAATAGAACTCATATATCAAAAAATTGTTACATATATGTGTCAGCAGCGTCACGCCTCTGTAACGCTGCTGACACAGTTTTGGCGTTTAAATTGATATACTGTATTGTTTAATTTTTCTATATATAGTGTTTCGTGAAACCCCCATTTCCCTTGCAGCCTGGCTTATGTTTCCCCCACAGCGGCTAATAAGTTCGATGAGCTCCTGTTTCTCCTGTTCTTCACGGATTATCCTTCTTTTATTTCTTTCCCCGCTGATGTCTAACTGGCTGGAGCTATGAGTGTTGTACCAACCATTTACAAGTATTTCCTGCCTGTCATTTATTACCGGGCGGTGTACTTCTGCAGGAAGGTCTTTTATTTTAAGCATGTTCCCCTGAGCCATGCAAACCATCCTCTCCACCACGTTTTCCAGCTCTCTTACGTTTCCAGGCCAGTTGTAATTTCGCAGTGTGGTTATAAGTTCCGGTTGTATATATTTAATTTCAACTCCCTGCCGGCGACAGATCTGATTCACGAAATAGTCAAATAGTAAAGGTATGTCTCCCGGGTGCTCCCGCAGAGAGGGAAGATTGATTTTTAAAACATTCAAACGATAGAACAAATCGCGCCGAAAGTCTCCCTTTTCTACCGCCTCCTGCAGGTTTTTATTGCTGGCACAAATAATACGAACATCAACTGGTATAACCCGGTTGTCACCAATCCTGATTATTGCTTTCTCCTGTATAGCCCGCAGGAGCGCACCTTGCTTGCCATAAGTCATATCTCCTATTTCATCCAGAAACAGAGTCCCCCCACTGGCCAATTCGAATTTTCCCGGTCTCCCGCCCCGGTGTGCACCGGTAAAGGCTCCCTCTACATAACCAAATAATTCACTGCCTAATAAATCCCGGGGGATAGCGGCACAGTTAAGTGCCACGAAAGGACCGTTACGGCGCATGCTCTGATTGTGAATGGCCTGAGCAAATACTTCTTTGCCGGTACCACTCTCTCCCTGCAATAGAACATTATTATCGTTCTGCGCGGCCAGCCTGCCAATCCTTATAGCTTCAACAATTTCCGGACTGCTTCCGATGATATCATCAAAAGTGAATCTCGCAAGTGCACCGCTAAAACGATTTACAAGATTCTTGATTTTAGTTATAGGACTTAGTATGATGACCCCCCCGTTGAGTTTATCTTCCTCATCTCTAATGGCTTTACCAGAGGCCAGACAATGTATATTGCGGGTTTCCCAGGTTACGTTTATCTCGATATCTGAGCAGGGGTTGCCGGTTGCCAGCATTTCTTTTACGCACGGCATTTCTTTAAAAATTTCTTCCAGGTATAACCCTTCAAGATCCTCAGCAGGTCTTCTCAAGATACGTTCCGCTCCCGGATTTACCTGTTCAATTACCCCTCTCCGGTCAATAATTACTACCCCTTCAGACATAGTGTGAAAAATATTGTGCAGTCGATTATTTATCAGTATTAATTCCCGGTTTTGCTGCTCAATGTGCATCTGCTCCTCAATAGCGGCTACGGCTGCTACTACCATCCCTAGCGTATGCTGATGACTGGCTTTAGAAGGACCGGACATTTGCAGGACACCCGCCAACTGATGATTATTATCAAAGATTGGAGCTGCTGAGCAGGTCCAATCATGTATCGTTCGGCAGTAATGTTCTGCACCTGATACTTGTACCGGGCCTCTAGTCACCAAGGCCGTGCCAACACCATTGGTCCCAGCTATTTCTTCTATCCACTGGCTTCCTTTAACCAGATTGATTTCTTCTCCTTTAACAATAATATCACTGGTTCCAAGCGTCTCCAGTATATAGCCCTTTTCATCTGAAAGAATTACAACAAATCCAGTTCCAGTAACAAATTCATACAGCTTCTGCATAAAAGGAAGAGCAATTCCTATCAAAGCTTTTTTTCTGTGTAAACGTTCATTCAGATTTTTCTCGTCTAAAATTTTACTCTTATTTTCAATATATGGATTAACTCCCGCTTGCTTGCATCGATACCATGATTCAGCAATTTCTCTGCGCACAATTACCGGGTCCAAATTCCCCTGTTCCATAAACTGCTGCCAGGCCCTCGATGTACGCTTCATGCTGTTATCACAAGCCTTTTCACTCATCAGCTTTCACCTACTCCGCGCTGTTTTAACAACTGGTAACTATTGGGTTTTACAATTATAGTTAAGTCGATTCAGGGTTGGTTATCTTATTTGAACCCCAGCTTATTATTCTATCATTAATATTATAAATCATAAAATCGCAAGAATGCATAACTATTAATCCCTGCTGATTAGACTCCGCCTACATCAATATCAAGAGCAGAGTCAGTCCCAGGCACTGCCTGCTTGCAAAAGAGCAGCAATGGATAATTTGGTGTAGTCTATTACATGGTGCTTTACGCATTAATGTTTTAGCTCATTCACATAGCTTAGATAAATCTTGTTCATAATTGTCAGAATTTATTAATTATTTCGCCATAGGTGACAAAATGTGTGCAATTTCTCGAAACAACGCCATAATGGCATGGTAAAATACAGATATCTTACAGAATAAAGGTGAATTTATGAATGACCCTCAGGAGATGGTCACGTCACTTCCAGATAAATTACATCAGACATCATCCAACTCAGCTGAAGAGCTTCAAATACAGCTTGGAGTCCTGGACCAGCTTAAGCAGCCGGTTGTAGTTGTGGATACTGAAGACCGAATTATTATGTGGAATAAGCAAGCGGAAGAACTATATGATTATTTCTTTGAGGAAGTAGTCGGACGGAAGCTGGACGAAATCCATAAATACTCCTGGATTAAAACCGGAGATTACGACCTGGCTCATATATCGCTGACTGATTATGGTGCATGGGAAGGCGAAAACCTGCATGTTACCAGGGATGGAAGTCAGATATATGTAGAGATGGCAATTAGTGTATTGAGAAATAGTCAGGGGCAAAAACAAGGTCTAATTTACCTTATAAAAGATATAAGTGCATATACTCGCGCTGTAAATGAAATAAAGCTGAGCAATGCCCGTTATCGGGCCATTATTGAAGATCAGTCAGAAATGATCTGCCGATTCCTGCCTGATTTTACCATCACTTATGCCAATGATGCTTTCTGTGCTTCTTTAGGGATCGAAAGAGCCTCAGTTATTTCCACCAATCTTATGAGCTACATTTCCAGGAGTCATGGCATTACCCTTAAAGACAACTTAAAACTGCTCAGTCCCGAGACTCCGGTAGCCATTCAAGAGCAGATGAAATTATTGGATGAGAGTATGCATTGGATTGAATGGACTAACCGGGCTATATTTAACTCTAATGAAAACTTGCTCGAATACCAGTCGGTTGGACGCCAGGTAACTCTTCGCAAAGAGGTGGAAAAAGCCCTGGAGAAGAGCGAAAGAAAATATCGCTCATTATTCAATACCATGCATGAAGGGTTTGCCCTGCTGGAAATGATTTACGATGACAAGCACCATCCCTGTGATTTTCGATACATTGACGTTAACCCGGCTTTCGAAAGAATCTATGGGTTAACCCGGCAACAGGTAATAGGAAGAACCGGGTATAACATACTTCTTCCCGAGGAAGTACTTTACCGGACCAGAGTATATGGAAAAGTAGCTCAGACCGGTCAGCCTGCTTACTTTCAAAAATATGTTACCGGCATAAATAAATATTTCGAAGTAATCGCTTTTCGTCCTGGGAGAGACCAGTGTGCGGCACTATTTATCGATATTACTGAACGCAAACAAGTTAAGCAGGCTCTGGTAGAAACTGAGCAGCGTATTGCCGATATTCTGAATTTCCTTCCGGATGTTACCATGGTGATAAATAACCGGGGTAATTTACTGGTATGGAATAAGGCTGCTGAAGATATGACCGGTATTAAAACAGAAGATATTTCCCACAAAGGAGCTTATGAGCACGCCCTTCCCTTTTATGGTTACCGCAGACCAATATTGGTAGATCTGGTGCTAACACCCATGGACCAATGGGAAAAAGATTATCCTTCCATTCAAAGAAAGGGTGATATATTAATAGGAGAAAACTTTTGTCCGGCAGTAGGTGAATCAGGAGCATTTCTCAGGGCAACAGCTGCTCCACTGTACGACACCCATGGTAATATAGTTGGTGCCATCGAATGCATCAGAGATGTTACTGAGCAGAAACAAGCCGAAAAAGCCTTACAAAGCAGTGAGGAAAAGTATCGGCGTATAGTGGAAACCGCCAATGAAGGTATATTAATTATTGATGAAAATAATAGAATTGAATTTGCCAACCGTAAGATGGCGGACATGCTGGGATATGATGTTTATGAAATCACCAACATATCCCTGTTCAATCTGATAGATACAGAAGACCTGCAGATAACGGAAGCTGTCTTGGAAAAAATGCGCAGTAACCAGCAAGCCGAATTTGACATAAAACTTAAGACCATAAGCGGACATCCTTTCTGGGGCATCTGTTCCACAACCAGCATACATGATTCCAGCGGTAGATATGCAGGAAGCCTGGCCATGGTAGCTGACATAACCGAACGAAAAAAACTGGAAGATGAAATGCTGCAGCTGGACAGATTAAACCTGGTGGGCCAGATAGCGGCAGGAATCGGTCATGAAATAAGAAATCCCATGACCGCCGTGCGCGGCTATCTCCAGTATCTTATTAACGAAGAATCATTCCATCAACACCGGGAAATGTTTGAGCTTATGATTGAAGAACTGGACCGGGGCAACTCTATAATCACCGAGTTCCTCTTGCTGGCCAGAAACAAGGCAGTTGAACTGGAAGTATCCAATATCAACCATATTATTGAAGCCCTCTTCCCCCTGATCAAAGTTGATGCCGTTTCTTCGGATAAAGATATCCAATTGGAATTAGGAACAGTACAAGCTCTATTGTTGGACAACAAAGAAATTCGTCAGCTGATTATGAACCTGGTGCGCAATGGTCTGGAAGCCATGGATCCCGGCGGAATAGTAACTATCAAGACCTATACCGACGGCGATGATATAATTTTATCAGTTATCGACCAAGGTAAGGGTATTCATACCGACATAATATCCAGGCTGGGTACTCCCTTTCTCACTACCAAAGATCAGGGCACAGGTCTCGGTTTGCCAATATGTTATGGAATAGCCAGCCGCCATAACGCTGCTATAGAAATTCAAACCAGTCCACGGGGAACCAACTTCCTGGTACGCTTCAAAACCAAGCCGCTGAATAAATAAAAGTCCCCTACTATAATACATCTTTCCCGCGGCATATTTTTTAACCATTACAGTATTCCGATTTCATGTTTATAGGGTTTTCTATTATCTAAAATATGCTTATCCCTAACTGCATCCAACATCTCTGCTCGCACATCTGCCGGACCCATTATTGTCAAATGCATTTAAATTAATTCGTCTATATTTTAGGACTTTTTTCTTAATTTGTTTGCATGACCCTATTTTATCACGACTTATGTACGTATAATTATTAAAGATTAGGAGGTAGGTAAAGATGAAAAAATTGATTTCCATAGCTATGGCACTGCTGCTGCTGCTTACACTTTGCGCCGGTACTGCAGCAGCTAAACCCGGAAAAGGCAACAGCGGAAAA
The DNA here is from genome assembly GCA_964492475.1 of uncultured Syntrophomonas sp. Classification (GTDB taxonomy): domain Bacteria; phylum Bacillota; class Syntrophomonadia; order Syntrophomonadales; family Syntrophomonadaceae; genus JAAYJK01. Next base: position 6,277 of record CAZBKS010000074.1, read on the forward strand.
TCAGAAGTCAAGCAAAACCATGAAGTTAAACAGACCCAATCAGAACTTAAATCCAACCACGTTAATGCCCAGTTGAAACAGGAGTTAAAATTGCAGAAGCAGTTATTCATGCAATTAGAGAAAACCATGCGCTTCCCGGATACCGAAGGCCACTGGGCCTCAAAATCCATTGCTGCTCTAGCTGAACTCGGCGTTATAACCGGTTACCCGGATGGAAGTTTTGATCCAGATGGAGAGATGACTCTGGCTGAAGCCCTTTCTCTCATCATGCGGGTTACCGGTGAAGAGCAGGGCGAGGTGGAACCTTCCGGTGAAAACGACGCCGATATAAATAATGAAGATTCTGATGATGTGGACGATACCATCGACCAGGAAGCAGTTGAAGAAATATCAGAAGATAGCGATGAAGATTCTTCAGACGTGCCCGACTGGGCCCAGGGCACAGTAAAACGAGCCTCACAAAACGGGATAATAAATATAAACCGTTTCCATTCTGCCACTCAAGCCAATCGCGCTCAAGTAGCCGTCATGTTGGCTAAAGCACTGGGTATTGAACCAGTTGACAGCAGCGAGGTGTGCTTTGCAGACGGAATACTTATATCATCTGAAGATTTTGGATACATTGTTGCTCTTCAGCAGCAGGGATTGTTCTCAGGGGATACCCGGGGCAATTTCAACCCCAATTCTGCTATGACCCGGGCGCAGATGGCGGAAGTAATCGTTCGACTGCTCACTGACGAAAAACCTGTGGATGAAACTGCCGGGGAAGATGAGATTGTTGAAGAGGATATTGAAGAAAATGGCTATGATATCAGCGGCTTAACTGATGACCAGGCACTTTAAGGAGGCCTATTGTTGCAGATATGGAATTAAAGCGAGCAGGGTTAATAATACTACCCGCTAATAAATATTACAGTACTGTAATAAAATAAAAATTTAACATAAGCTCCGACTCCGGTCGGGGCTTACGTTTACCTGTACATCGTTAATCGCTGATCGATTATTTTATCAATACAACAACAAACTAATGCTAAATTAGATCTACTGCCATATAATTATAATAATCGCGATGCTTTGATGTATTTCGCATTATTAAGAAAAATGCATAAGATGCTGCGTATATAAAGTGGGGGAATATCAGGGGTCGATAAGAGGATCTAATTCTATAGATAAGCAACTTTTTTACTTTATGTAAAGATATTGTGCAATATATGATATAGTCTCTAAAGACGGTTAAGCTGGTTTATTAAATACAACTGCCTAACCTGCCAACATATTAAACTTGACCCCGGGAAGGTGGACTAGAAATGCGTATTCTATTAGGTGCAGACTCCTTTTATCCTTACATTTCTGGAGTATCTGTAACTACTTTAAATCTAGCTTCATATCTAGCGGCGCAGGGACATGAGGTGGTAGTCATTGCCCCCTCGAAAAACCGTCGTAATTATAAAGAAAATTCTGATAAAGGCTTTCTGGTCTGGCGGGTTGGCTCTATACCCAATCCATTTCGCAAAGACCTGCGTATGGGAGTGTATAGACGGCGGCAGCTGCGAGGCTTTATAGCATCCTGGAGCCCGGATTTGATACACCTGCAGGACCCCGGTTCCATAGGGTTGGCCTTGCTGGGACCTGCCAAAGCGCAGCAGATTCCAATAGTGATCAGCCATCACTTTACTTTGGATTTTGTATTGTCATATTTGAAGTTTCTTCGCCCAGCCCAGACTTATGTAAGAAAAAGTATAACTTCGGCATTAATACGTTTTTATAATTCCTGTGAACATGTTATTTGTCCCAGTCAGATGGTAAAAAAAGAACTGCTGGGTTTTGGTCTTAAGAAGCCAGTAACGGTGGTATCAAATGGTGTGAATCTGGATCGCTTTATTAACCATAACAGTCCAGGAAATATCAAATCCAGGTATAATCTGCCCGATGAACCACTGGTGCTTTATGTTGGTCGAATTGCAAAGGAAAAGAATATCCAAACCCTGATACGCTCCATTCCACTGGTTTTAGCCCGGGTGAATGCACACTTTGTACTGTGCGGCGGCGGAGAACTGGTGACAGATTTTAAGAAAATGACAGATAAAATGGGGTTATCCCTGAACGTATCCTTTTTGGGTC
>CAZBKS010000075.1:0-8382 GCA_964492475.1 uncultured Syntrophomonas sp.
CCAGGTGTTGGCTACTACATTAGAACTGGCTCCGAAAGTACCGTCACTGTTTACGGCCCCGTCACACAGATAATCTGCCGGGCTGTTTCCTTCCCCGCTTTCCCAGTCACCTGGATCTATCTCCAGCACTTCAAGGGTGTATATTACTTCGGCGGTGTCTACTACAGGATCATCCCAGCCCCCATCGTCCTGAAAACTTCCATCATCCAGCTGTTTGCTTCTTAACCATTCTACTCCGTTATATACGGCATCAGAGACGGTTTCTTCCTGGTCTCCTGCATATGGCGTCAGGTAGTCCAATGCTCTGACTGCCTCCGCGGTAGTCATTAAGTCATTCCATGAAGAAGTCCAGGCTCCGCTGCTTCCATCCTGTTCTCCCAGTATGAAGTCTATTGCTGAATCGGTGTCAATTTCATTTATATCTCCAGACCGGCCCAGCATTTCCAGGGCCGGTATATCACTGAAGGCACTGCAGTCAAAAGAGCCGTTCCCACCTGCCCCTTGTCGGTCCTGTAGTATCTGCAGCAGTTCATCGGCCCGATCATCTTCTCCCATACTCCGGGCAGCCAGGTATTCACCTGCTATCCTTTTGGCCGAGGATTGGTCTGCTGTCCCTTCGTTGTCTATGCTGCTGTCCATCAGGCTCGTTACCCGGGATGCAAAGTCTTCTCCACCGTATTCCCAGCTGTCCAGCTCGGCTCCAGCCTGGGCTAGTATGTATGCATCGTAGGCGCTGAAATTGCCATAAACTCCATCAACTGCCTGTCCATCCCGATAAAATTCATAGTTGTTCCTTACCGCTTGTAAGGCTAAATCATTGATATCGCCACCGGCATCTGCCTGAACCAATGCTGGGTTAATAAAGGGCAGCAGTAAACTGACTATAAAAATCACAGCTGCCAGCCGATTAAATAGTGATTGTCTCTTTCTCTTAAACAACCTAATCCCTCCATTCAAGTTTTACAAAATATGAATCCTTACTCATCACCAGGCTTCTCGCCGGGTAATTTTAGTCCCATACCTGCCAACCCTCTGGAGATTTAAATAGGGAAACGATATTAATTATTTTCCATATTTAAAAATAAAAGGAACTCCGTTAGCATAAACGAAGTTCCTTTTGAGAAGGGCATCTATCAAGTACTGGGAACACTCGCCTATTTCGCGTAGACAATGGTGTTCATTCAACAAGCCCCGGTCTCCTGGCTCAGGATCATCATTCCTCCACGCCTTCCCGAATTCCCTTATATCCAGTGGCTTCTTTGTGGATTCACTTCCCCCTTACAGTGGCGCGACCACGCCGGATTCCAACCGGCTTCCCGGGTTCCTGTCTAATAAACGATATTAATTTGTTCTAAATCCTAGATCCAAACAAATTATATAGCAAGTTATAATGATAGTAAATTATTATAATAGGGAATGCCAGGATCGTCGGGCAGGACACTCAATTTCTCCATTCCGGATTTTTTCAACAGCCAGGTATTTTCAATCCCGGCTATGCCTAAACCTGGAATGACAAACTTTGGTTCCAGCGCAAAAACCATACCCGGTTTCAATTCCACATCGAAACCTTGAGCAATAACAGGTCTTTCGTCCAATTCCAATCCTACCCCATGTCCAATAAACTTTACCCTTTCTGAACCATAACCCATAAAGTTTTCGCTCAACCCGGCTCTATCGGCTATATGAAGAGCCAAATCATACATATCCCTGGCTATTACTCCCGGTTTTATCTGGGCTAAAAGCGTTTCCTGAATTTCCAGCGCCACTTGGAAAGCATATTTTAATTTAGGGGGTAAAACCCCTATAACATATAAGCGGGTTTGATCGATATTGTATCCATCAAATACACCCACATAATCCAGATAAACCGGTTCGTTAATCTGTATTATTCTATCACCTGGTCCCTGGGGGAAAAATGCCCCCATTCCTCTTCCCGCTGTGACCCCATCGTTAAAGCCGGCCATGCATCCGTTGGGACCTGATAATAAATGTCCATAAAAAAACTCCTGGTTAAAACCTCTCATACGTACACATCCCTGGTGACCGTGATCTCTGAGTAATTTTTCTACTTCTGCAGCAATGGAAAGCTCAGACAAGCCCTGCCTTATTAACCCGGGGACGGGAGTGAAAGCGTCTGCCATGGTTTTTCCTGCTTTCCTCATAATCTCTATTTCATATGGGCTTTTTATGGATCTCAGATTACCAATCCAACTGCTGGCATCCTGCAGTTCTGCGTTAGGAAAGGCTTTTTGGGCAGCTAGAAAGGCGGAGACAGGAATTACATCATATTCCATACCTAATCGCTCTGGCGACTGATAACCAAGCTCACCAAGCTTTTCAGGAAGGTGCTGGTAATTATTGATCGGGATAATATGCCATGGGCATTCATTGGCTGCCCGGGAAAGGCTCTTGCGGCAAAATAATACCGGGTTCCCAATAGTCGGCACATACAGGTGGGCATTTTGCAGGGTACCGCTGAAATAATACAGATCCACATTCTGCATTATCAAAACGGCATCACAGCTCTGTACTTTCATCTTATCCTGCAAGCATGTAATACGCCTTTGCAATTCCTCTTTCAATATCATCCTTTCCTCCTTTGATATTTAGTTTCAAGTATCTTAATCAGCTAGTTTTACATTTGAGGTTTATGGTTGATTCCCCAATTTCTTGTTTCCAGTCAAGTTAAATTGTTCTTAATCCACAGTCTTAACAATGACCTGTATGCTCCTGCAGCATTCATCATTCTTAACTATGAAGTGATCCGGTCTTTCCATCAGCAGATAATCGCCGCTGGACTCAACAATAATATCCTCTTTGCTGATGTTACCCTCCTTGGGTATGAACAGAGGACGGCCCAGCGGGATAATAGCTTCTTTTAAAATAGCCATCCCTTTCCTCCTTTCCGATAATTATCAATCAACAATGTTACAGGTTACCCAGCTTTTTTATTCGCCTCTTTCCTCAATTCCAATATTCGTGTATAAGGTGAGGCATAAAGATACCGCGATCGGTAATTATAGAAGTTACCAGCCCGGGTGGAGTTAGATCAAAAGCCGGATAAAAACCCTGCACTTGTTCTCCGGTAATCCTAACACCCGCGCAAAACAGCACTTCTTGTGGGTCCCGTATTTCAATGGGAATATCTGCTGCACTGTAACAACGCCTATCAGGTCCTCCATATCCAAGTATATAGAAAGGAAGATTATGATATTGCGCTGCCAGGGCCAGTTGAAAAGTACCTACTTTGTTCGCAATTGTCCCATTCATCGCTATTCGGTCCGCCGCGGTAAATACTTTACTAACCCGGCCCTGATCCATACAGTATGCGGCCATATTATCACTAATAAGGGTTACCGGTATTTCCAACTCAGAAACAGACCATGCCGTAAGTTTGGCTCCCTGCAGGTAAGGCCTGGTTTCCGATGCTATTACTTTTATCCTTTTCCCCCTGGAGGTGGCCAAAGTGAGCATATGCAGCAGTGCTGGCCCCGGAAAACAGTGAGTTAGGATGGTATCGCCATCTTCCAGGACCTGCTCTGCCCACTGTCCGGTTAATTCTGAGCGTCGCTGCTGTTTCTCAATGGCCTTATTAATCCCGTTTAATATCTGAGCAGGCCAGTAATCCTGCTCTGCCTCCAGCCCGCTCAAGATTTTCTCCAGCAGAGCTTTAAGATGATGTCCGGTAGGACGGGTATTTACAAGCCTGTGGTAAGCATCCTGTAAATAGTGCCGCGCCTTACCCCTATCTCCACCGTTACGGTCCAATTCCCGAGCCGCCAAATATAAGCCATATCCAGCTGTTATGGCAATATCCCCTGCACCCTGCACGGCCATCATCTCTATCGCCTGTGCGACTTGCTCACAGTCGGTACAGACCAATTCCCTTATCTCAACCGGGAAGCAACGCCGATCTATAATTATTAATTCTCCATCACGCAGGAAAACGGTACTATTTATATCCATTAACAATGGTTGTTTCAAAAACCTGTTTATCCTCCTCATAATCCTAATTCAAAGGCTATTATTCCTTGTTGCCATATTTCTGCCAAAGGGCTGGACGAAACATTGGCAGCCTGGCGAACCTGTTCCTTTCTCTTCAGTTACTGTCTTAAGGCAATCCGTTAATCTTCCTCCTTGGGTTGATATTCTATACTGTTATAAATCCTCACCTGCTCTCGATGGTCTGGTTAATCCACTCGATAATGGATTCAGTGCTGGCGGCAGGTGAAAATACTGTTGCCACAGTACCAGCTTCTTTAAGGGCTGCTTGATCCTGCAATGGAATCAGTCCTTCAGCAAACAAAATAATATGCCGGCAACCTTTTTCTTCCAGAGCCTGCTTCAACTCAGGAAATACTGACATGTGGGTTCCCGTATAGGTGCTGATTCCTACCACATCAACTGCTCCTTTTACTGCTTCATCCACTATGTCATTCATACCCCTGTATAAACCTGTATATATTACGTCCATATCTCCAACTTCTTTTAATCCTCGGGCCAAAGCTCTTATTTTTTTGTTATGTGAATCCAATCCTGTTTTCCCCAATAACACCTTTATCCTGGCAATACCAATCCACCTACCTTTCCATGCTTACTACTTGTTCATGTACTTTTTAGCCACTTCTTCGGCCAGTGAATAGGGGTCGGTTTCTTTATCCATTAGTTTTTTAACCATGGAGTCAAATTCTCCCGTCGCTGCCAATTCATTCAATACCGGTTCCAGTATGGCAGCACGAAGGGCATCGTTCATTTCGGTTATAACCTTGCGAATGGCCCGCTCCTGCAGGTAATTATTATTAACCAGATGCTGGTAGTGTTCACAGATTTTTTCACACAGTTTTTCAACGCTGGCGGCAAAGGAATGTGGTTCCAGACTGCTCTCCAGCATTAATATGGGAGGACGCCAACCATTGGGGAAGTGGCCTGAATTCAACATATTGAGGTTCTCTTTGTAAAGCTTTCTGGCCCCATCTTTATCCGCCTTATTTATCACAAAAATATCTGCAATCTCCATTAATCCCGCTTTAATGGCCTGTACTTCATCGCCCATGCCCGGAACCAGTACCACGATAACCGTATGAGCATGATTGATAATGTCGACTTCCTGCTGTCCTACGCCAACAGTCTCAACCAGGATTATGTCTTTTCCCATAACATCGAGGACATGTATACCATCCCCGACCGCCTTGGATAAACCTCCCATGGCCCCACGAGTAGCCAGGCTCCGAACAAAAACTCCTTTATCCTCGGCATGCCTGAGCATACGAATTCTATCGCCTAGAAGTGCCCCTCCTGTGAAAGGGCTGGTCGGATCTACAGCAAGAACTCCCACCGTTTTCTCTTTTTGACGCATAGTAAATATAAGTTGATCAGTTATGGTGCTTTTACCTGCTCCCGGTGCACCTGTTATACCCACCACATGAGCTTTACCAGTATAAGGGAAGATATGCTTTATAGCTCTGCTGGTCTCGGGTATATCGTCTTCAATATTTCTTATGAGGCGGGAGGCCGCACGAATGTCTCCCGCCATAGCTCTTTTGCCTAATTCTTCCATATCATCAAGTCCTCGGTTTAATGTTTTCGTTTATCCAGTCTACAATGGAATCGAGGGTTGCACCGGGAGTAAAGAGAGCTTTTAGTCCTGCGTCATAAAGAGCCTGCATATCCTGTTCAGGTATAATTCCACCGCCAACAACTGTGATATCGTCAGCGCCCTGGGCCTGAAGCTGCTGGGCCACTGCGGGGAAAAGATATCTATGAGCCCCGGAAAGACAGCTTAATCCCACCATGTCCACGTCTTCCTGTATCGCAGCACCTACTATCTGTTCCGGGGTCTGGTGACATCCGGTATAGATTACTTCAAAACCGGCATCACGGAAAGTCCTGGCCAGTACCCTGGCTCCACGGTCATGTCCATCCAGACCAGGTTTAGCCAGCAATATACGTATCTTTCTATCAGCCATATTGTAAACCTCCTTCAATTTCTTCTAGTACATGCCAGGGTCACGGTATTCGCCGTAGACTTCCCGATATACATCACAGATTTCCTGGACGCTGCAGTAACTCTTAACTGCCTCGATACAATAAGGCATGACATTTTCACCTTTCTTACAGGCGGTTCTAATATCATCGAGACATTCCCTTACTTTGCGGCTGTCGCGTTTTCTTCTTACCGCATTCAAACGTTCTATCTGTTCCTTTTCAACGGAATCATCAATCTCAAGGAAAGGAATTTCCACATCTTCATCGGTGTTATACTTATTAATTCCAATCATGATTTTTTCACCGGCATCTATCTGGCGCTGGTATTTATACGCAGCATCAGATATTTCCATCTGGGGGAATCCTTTCTCAATGGCTTTTACCATTCCACCCATATCATCGATCTTATGAATGTAATCCCAGGCTTTTTCTTCCATTTCGTTGGTCAGAGCTTCCACAAAATAGGAGCCGGCCAGCGGGTCAATTGTATTGACAACCCCGGTCTCCTCAGCGATAATCTGCTGGGTTCTCAGTGCAATCTGCACCGCATGGTCGGAGGGCAGACAGAGAACTTCATCCAGGGAATTGGTATGCAGTGATTGAGTTCCTCCCAAGATTGCTGCCAGTGCCTCGGTTGCAGTTCTGATAACATTATTGTAGGGTTGCTGGGCCGTAAGTGAACATCCAGCCGTTTGAGTATGGAAACGCATCCACCAGGATCTCTCGTCTGTTGAACCGTACCTTTCGCGCATGGCCTTGGCCCAGATTCTCCTGGCAGCGCGAAGTTTAGCGATTTCTTCAAAGAAGTCTATGTGAGAATTGAAGAAGAAAGACAAGCGTGGAGCGAACTCATCGACATGCAGCCCTTTGCGCTTGATAACATCCTCAACATATTCCATACCATCCCGCAGGGTAAACGCCAGTTCTTGTACAGCTGTGGCACCGGCCTCTCTGATATGATATCCGCTTATACTAATGGTGTTCCAGCGGGGAACATACTTGGTTCCGAATTCCACCGTATCACTGATAAGTTTCACCGAAGGCTCCGGGGGACACATAAGCGTCTTCTGGGCGATAAATTCTTTCAGCATATCATTCTGGATAGTACCTCCGATTTTGCTCAGTGGTATACCTTGAATCTCCGCCGCAGCACAGTACATAGCCCATAAAGCTGTAGCGGGTGGATTAATGGTCATGGAGGTAGTAATATTAGCTAATGGAATGCCTTTTATCAGGGCAAAAAAGTCATCGATAGTATCTATAGCAACTCCGCATTTGCCGCACTCTCCACGGGCTTTGGGAGAATCGGTATCATAACCCATCAGAGTCGGAAAATCAAAGGCGGTGCTCAAGCCGGTCTGACCGGAATTTAAAAGATAATGCCAGCGCTGATTGGTTTCCTCAGCACTTCCCATACCGGCAAACATCCTGAAGGTCCAGTATTTTCCCCGATAACCGGTCACCTGGTTGCCTCGCAGATAAGGATATTGACCAGGATATCCGATATCTTTTTCAAAATCCATGTTTTTAATATCTTCAGGTCCATACAGCCGTTTTATTTCCAGGTCAGATACAGTAGTCCACTTTTCTTTTTGATCAGCATGTTTTGACACTGTCTTTTTGACTTCATCTTCCCACTTTTTACGCATGGTACTTGATTTATCCAATAATTCTTCAGTAAACAACTATCAATCCCTCCTCAATTAAAAAGCCATCACCCTGTAAGGTAAAAAGTCAGCAGGTATCAGTATTCAATACCGGCTCTGTCTTTAATACCGGCATTATAATGATGTTTTATCTCTCTTACTTCACTGACCATATCAGCCAGATCTTGTATTCGCTGTGAAGCATATCTGCCTGTTAAAATAAGATCCAAATCCGGGGGCTTGTTTTTAATAAGCTCGATAATATCATCTTCCGGAACCAGACAGAAATCCGCAACCACATTGATTTCATCCAGGATGACCATATCATAATCGCCACTCTGAATTACTTCTTTGGCTTTGGCAAATCCCTCTTCGGCTAACTCCATATCTATAGATGCCGGATTATCCCGCATTACAAAGCTATCCAGCCCATATTGGAAAAACGCCAATTCGGGTAAATACTTTCTTACTGCTAAAACTTCACCATATACCCGTCCCTTCATAAACTGTATCATACATACCCGAAGTCCCTGGCCAGTAGCCCGTAAAGCCTGGCCAAATGCAGATGTCGTCTTGCCTTTCCCATTACCGGTAATTACCATCACCAGTCCCTTTTTGGGTAATTTTTTTGCTTCGTTTTCGCCGGGCAAGTTGTTCATCCCCTTTTCCAATTAATAATCCAGGTGGCTATATAATCAATTAATCCTGGCGGCGCTGTCAAGCAGCCCCGATATTCTTCTTAAAATTATAA
>CAZBKS010000076.1:0-8323 GCA_964492475.1 uncultured Syntrophomonas sp.
TCGAAATACGTCCAGTATTACTCATTCCTCCGCCTTCCCCTGCGAAAATTTTCCTCGGCGGATAACCTAAACTTTTAGACGTTACAGAGTACCAGTATAGTATTTATTGTTATTTAATCAAGGGACAGACAAAAATTTAGATGAGTTGTTGGTACTGGCCTTAGATGCTGTTTTAATTATAAGCTTTATTTAAAGTGAGATGACAAATGTTAAAAACGACCTATGGCAACATTTCCCCACTAATATACAAATGCCCAACAGCACCTTAATACGGCACTGCTGTAAGATTGCTGGCAAAATCTTCAACTAGCCAAGCCTATTAGGGATGGGTTAAGATACGAACAAGGAGGTAATCAAATTATGAAGAAATTTCTCAGTGGTTTTTTAATTTTAGTCTTTATTCTTGTGCCAGTCGGTAGTATCCTGGCCTGTACCAGCGCGACACCTGATTTTAACACCGTGAAACTGGTATGGCCGGGTAGCTCTACAGCCGAGTATACTTATTACTTAAGTAAAAGTTCTGGAAATATCAAAATCGTCCGGAAAAAGATAACTCAGGTTGACACTAGTACCAATTCTTCAAATCCAGTAATAAAAGTCAATGGCGTAACGCTTAATCCGGATTACATATCCAAGGTACCAAAAATAAAAGAACCAGCTACAGTTCCCGGTAACACTCAAACGCCGGCACCGGTGACGCAGCCTGCACCTGATCCCCAACCTGCTCCGACACAATCTGTACCTGATCCGCAGCCTGCTGCAGCTTCTTCTATGCAGAGTGAAATGCTGGGGTATATCAACGTCGCGCGGGCCGAGGCTGGCCTGTCAGGATTAGTATTGGATGAAGAACTGTGCCAGGGAGCTTTGCTTAAGTCAAAGGATATGGCAGTAAATAATTATTTCAGCCATACTTCACCCACTTATGGCAGTCCCTTTGATATGATGAAAAGCCTTGGTATTACTTACAGTCTGGCGGGAGAAAATATTGCCAAAAACAGCAGTGTAAAAGGAGCTCATGATGCGTTCATGAATTCATCTGAGCATAGGGCTAACATTCTCAATGCTGAATACAATAAAGTTGGACTGGGTTTTTATCAGGATGGCAATTATTTGTATGTTACCCAATGGTTTACTAACTAGGATAGCACCTAAACATTTGAAATATTATAATCTCTGATAACACATAAAAGGGCAGGTTACCTGCCCTTTTCAAATCTGTCGTATTATATTAATTTTTTTCCAGCTCAGCTGCAAAATACATCATAATATATTCTGGATTGACTCCAGATTAATTTGAATCCAGTACCGGCAAGACGAAAAGATTAATATCACCCAAAAATCAACATAATGGGATCAACATCATCTGCAGTATGGGGATAGCTTATCAGCCGTAATAGAAGAACGTCGATGTTCCGAAATGGCTGATATTATAAATAAACATCTCCTTGCTAGAGCTCTTTGACTATTAATACCGGGCATTTTACTGACCTGCTTATCCGTTCGCTTACGCTTCCCATCAGCAGTCCTTTTATAGCCCCCAATCCCCTGCTTCCCATTACAATCAGGTCATAGTCCTTATCTTCGACTTCCTCTAAAATTATATCCAAGGGATTTCCCCATGATAATATTGCGGTAACTTCATCTTCTGACTTTCCTGTGGCGGCAATGGCAGTCGCCAGTATTTGATTGCCTTCAGCTCGAAGCCCGGCAATTTCCTGTTCCAAATCAGGCATGGTGGTCTTGCTAAAAGATTTGCTCACTACATGAAGCAGGGTTAGCTTTCCTGAATATTGGTCTGCCATAGATGCTGCTGCTCGAGCGGCGTTAATAGAGAATTCAGACCCGTCAACCAGAACCAGAATATTTTTGAACATTATCAGTTCCTCCTCCAAATAATAATTAATTAATGTATTAGATTCGCAATTACCATTGGATTTCCCTGCAGCGGAACTAATGCCAGCAAAATCTACACCCATATTACCATTTGAATTAGTACTACGGCAGCAGTGATTACAATTCTATCTTAACCAATTTTAAGTCATTGCTCCAGGTAATATGCAAGCCTATAATATATTGAGGTACATAAATTACCAACGATGAAGCAGATGAAAAATTAAATATAAATTTATCCCTACATAGTTAAATGTTAGAAAGGATTTTGGCAAAGTTTTGTCGAAGAAATTGTTTTAATCATTGCTATGGAGGAGGGTGAGGTTTGCAATATCAGAAGATATTATTATTGTTAAATATGACTGTTCTAGCAATGGTTTATTTTTTTTGTAAAGACAAACCGAAAATGTTTAAATTATTTGTTTCAACAACGTTATATGCGTATATTCTTGCTATTCCTATCCCCTATTTACTTTTATGGATTCCTCTAAAGTGGATCGTATTATTCTATATGGCAGCTGTAGGATTATCACTTATTATTATCGATACTATACTGTCCAATTTTGAAGATATAAAGCTGGAAAAAGCTGCTGCGAATAGTGATAGCCAATATCAGCAGGAAGATGAAAGTGCAGGTGGAAGCACACAGGATCTTAATAAAAATTTGCTAAGTGTAGGGGGAACTGTCCGGGCTGATATAAAGGACCAAATTATGGAAGATGATGCGAAGTCCGGACCAATAGAGGCAATGGCAGCGATGGAAGAAGAAAAAGAAGCAGTTATAAGTGAGCCGGATACAGCCCAGTCGGAAACGGCAGCAGTTATAGAAGTTAATGAAAGCTCTAATGACGAGCTTATGGATATTGACGAGTTAATAGATGAAGCCTTTAATGCCAAATTTAAAGATGATTATATATCAGCTATAAATATTTTTGAACAAATACTAAAACGGAGGCCGCCAGAAGAAATTATACAGCTTATTACGGAGGATATTGAAGTGATGCTAAAAAAAATATCATAGATTTGATTGTATATATTACTTTCGTGCTTGCCCTCAAATCTCACGAAGAGCAGATAAGGCGAGCAACACCCGGCTGATTTATGATTGATTGCAAAGAATACCAAGTCTGAAGGTGTTCAATAATTATAATATGTTTAAAGTTATTCTTACTCCATTATTGGCAAGGTCGACCATAGCTTTTGATTATTATTCTTAGGAGGTATATTATGATGCGGAGTGCTGAAATTAAGGGATTAGCTGTATTTAGCATTGCAGATGGAAAAGAGATTGGAAAGGTAAAGGATTTACTGATTAATCCAGACAACAAGGCCGTCGATTATTTAATCATTGATATTCCCAACTGGTATTTTGGACTACATGTAATTGCATTTGATATGGCCGCGGGAATTGGAAAAGACGCTGTTATGGTTGAAGCAGGCAGTGCCTTAAAAGAACTGAATCAAGAACCAGGCAGCATTGAATTGGTTGAACGGGGAATCAGGCTTATTGACAGTAAAATTTTGACTCGAAAAGGGGTAATAATTGGAAAAGTTAGTGAATATTATGTCAATACTGATAACGGTCAAATTACAGGCTGTGAGCTGTTAGATAATGATAATAAAATTAAAGGCATTATCCCCAGAAATGCTGCATTAACGTTCGGCAAGGACGTCCTGGTGGTGGATAACAATATAGACAATCAGCTTCTGCAGAGTATTGATGAATATAACGAAATAGTCAATTCTATAATTACCGCTGCTGACAATATGGCTGCAGAAATGCCTGACATGGCGAAAAATGATGAGGAAAGTAACCTTATACCGGAGGCAGATGGGAATAAAGATGAATCGGATCGGGATAAGACTGTTAAGCTGTTTGAACAAAGGCAGCGCGAGTATTTGTTGGGCCGGGTAGCCAAAAATAATATTAAGGATGCCAGCGGCGCTGTCATCATCAAGAAAGGTGAGGTCATAACTCAGGAAATTATCGATAAAGTTACTCAAGCAGGAAAATTTAAGGAATTGATGCTGGATGTATAAAAATTCACTTGGAATGCTTAAAGATAAGATGAAACATCCGAAAATTATTATTCCATTCATCGTTATGTTTCAGCTTATTCTTAATACTTCCGTGGGTGCAGCGTGGATTCTGCCAGACAATTCCCAAACGGTTCCATATGGTATTACTGTTGATGGTCATAACATTGGGGGTTTGAATCGGCAACAAGCAGTTAAATATCTTAGACAAAACAGTTCCGGTAATTTTGTTGAGAAAATAATTGTTCTTAAAAATGGTACCCGCGAATGGTTCTTGCCGACCAAAGAATATGACTTTCGATATGATTATGCCAAGACCATCGATACCGTACTTGAAGAGACACCTTGGGAATCGAATTGTACCAAAGTGTTGGGTCTTATGAAACTGCAAGCGAAGAACATGGATATCCCGCTTGAAATATCATGGCATGAAGAAGGGCTGAACGGCTACTTGGAATCTATCAACGAAGAAATGATGGTGCCGGCCAGGAATGCCAGCTTACAAGTTTCTGATGGTAGTATACTAATTATTAATGAGCAATCAGGTGAGGAAATTGATTTTGAAGGAACTTTAGCTAAAATCCTTGAGAGTATAAAACTTGATAATGCAGAAACTGTGAATATCGTTAAAAAGACTCTTTTGCCTGATATTGTCAGCGAGGATCTTGCAGCTGTTGACTGTGCACTGGCGGCTTTTGATACGGAATTGAATAATAACAATAAAAATCGCACTGATAATATTATTTTGGCATCTCAATTGTTGGATGGAACTATTATTATGCCAGGGGATAGTTTTTCTTTTAATCAGGTAGTTGGAGAACGAAGCACTGAGAATGGCTTTAAAGATGCACCTGTAATCATTGGCGGTTCTGTACAACAGGATGTGGGAGGAGGTATCTGTCAGGTAGCGACCACCTTGTACAATGCTTCCCTGTTGACGGGGCTGGAAATCATCGAACGCTCACCACATTCAATTCCTGTTAAGTATGCTCCCCATGGACAGGACGCTACAGTTTTTTATGGTCAGATTGACCTGAAAATCAAGAATAATTTGTCAAACCCTATAATAATCAATAGTGCCGCAGACAATAATAGCTTAATAATTACTATTTATGGTAATCATCAGGATAAAAATAATATTTAACCCCCCTTCTTTTGTGACCTCTCTTCCAAGCCTTCAATGTTTAACCTGGGTATGGGTGCCATCTTAAATAAAATCTATCAGATCAATTGCTACTAAAATTTAGCAATTATTGAAAACCTTATGCTTTTTAAGGTACGGACTCGAGCTTCATCTAATCAGCCATAAAATATGAAACATTGAACAAAAAGACAAGTACCCTGAAGAAGAATAAATACTCCTTCACATAATTTCTTACAAATTATTAAGAAAAACACATAGTCTTTTCATATTAATGCCATATTCTTAGGGTAAATTAATAACAACAAATTAAAAAGGCCTCTAGTCAAGCAGACAGGCCTTAAAGGAGTTGTGAACTGTGAAAAAAACTATTGCCGCTCTGGTAACGGTATCAATAATAGCTTTTATTCTGGGAGGGGTTTTTGTATCAAAAAATGGAGGCTGGAACTTTGATACGGCATTCTGGTCTGACAGCAATGACAGCAATAAGGAACTAGTAAGTGACGAAAGCCCGGCATATACCGTGGCCAGTTCGAAATCTGGACAGCTATTGGATGTAGCCGATATTGTAGAGCAAGCCGGACCGGCGGTGGTAAACCTGGAAATTACCACCAGGGTTGATAACCCTCTGTTAAATGATTCGTTTTATCGTCAATTTTTCGGCGGCAATCTTAGGAATACCCCACAAGTTCAAGAGGCCATTGGCAGTGGTTTTATCATAAGCAGTGACGGATACATTGTTACAAATCAGCATGTTATTGATGGAGCGGAAAGCATTACTGTTACGGTCCCTGATCAGGAAGAGAAGTTCGAGGCATATGTGGTAGGAGAAGACTATGACCTGGATCTGGCCATAATAAAAATATCAGGAAACAACTACCCTACTTTGACGCTGGGCGATTCTGAGCAAATGCGGGTTGGAGAGGCGGTAATGGCAATAGGCCAGCCCTATGGCTTGGATCATACAGTTACGACGGGTGTAATATCTGCCAAAGAAAGACCGATAACCATTGAGGATCGTAATTATACCAACCTCATTCAAACCGATGCAGCAATAAACCCCGGCAACAGCGGAGGTCCCCTGTTAAATCTGCAGGGGCAGGTAATTGGCATCAATACCGCTATCAGTACAGAAGCACAGGGTATAGGATTTGCTATTCCCATTAACACCGTTACCGAAGTGCTTGACGATTTGCTGGCCGGATCGAAGATTGAGAGAGCCTTTATGGGAGTATCAATGACCGATGTCACCGAGGAAGTTATAGAAAGCCAGGGACTGCCTGCTAACACCACCGGAGCATTAATAGTGGAAATTGTTAATGACAGTGCTGCTGAAAAAGCGGGTTTGCTTCCTATGGATGTCATCGTTAGCATAGATAATAATAAAATATCATCGGCTTCTGATCTGCAGACTGTGGTTCAATCAAAGAAAGTGGGTGATAAAATCAATGTCCAACTGATTCGTCAGGGAACCCAAATTACTGTGGCCCTGGAGCTGCAGGCCAAATCATAATTCGCAGAACAACATAACTGGCAGGGCTTTTGCATTATACAGGCAAAAGCCCTGCCTTTGTCCCCTATTCGTAGATAAACCTGAGTTTCATTCATCCGGTTGAGTTTCAATTATAACTCCATCCATATGATGCTTGCTGAACTGTTTTCGTTTCTTTCTATCTTCTTTGCTCTCAAATACGATATCCAGATCGTAGTTTTCAGGATAGAGATCCCTGGCTTCAACCTCTAGCGTGAGCCGTTTGTGGTTGATCCGGTATTTCTTTTTCATTACCAATACTACTACTTCTCCCCTGCTGTTTTCCGGTTCATAAACTATGCCAGTTCGGTTCATGGTGCTTATAAAGACGCAGTCTCCCTTTTGGAATTTGCTGCCCGCTTTTGGGTGCAGCTTTTTTCTTTCCCGGGTATGCACCTGCATTTCATTTTTTGACTCACCACCGGGAATGGTTCCTGGCTGCTCCAGCATCGGTTGGGGATTGATTATTTGCTCAGCAGAATAGTCTTTCTTTTCTCCATAAGTAATTTCATGGGCACGCTCAATAATTCTTTTTTCTACTCCCAGCCTTAAAGCAATTAATAAAGCATTGCTGGAACCCGCCTGCCCTATCTTAAGCTTATAGAGGGGCTGCAGTGATTCCATATCAAATTCCATACAGCCGTTTATAAACCCCGGGTTTTTTTCCGCAAATTGTTTTATTTCACTTATATGGGTGGAGGCTATGATGGTGGCCCCTTTATCAAAAACCTCTTCCAGCACCGCAATTGCGAATCCCATTCCTTCTCCAGGTTCAGTACCTGCTCCTATTTCGTCCATTATCACCAGTGAATTCTGGTTAGAGCGATCAATAATGCCCATTATATTTTTTACATGGGAGGAAAAAGTGCTCAGGGACTGCTCAATACTCTGGCCATCGCCAATATCGACCAGAATATCGGTAAAAACCGCAAATTCACTGCCTGCCTGGACGGGTACATGCAGGCCGGATTGCACCATCAAGGTGAGCAGGCCCACCGTCTTTAAGGTGACCGTTTTTCCACCAGTATTGGGACCGGTAATGACCAGAGCTCTATAATCGTCTCCAATATGGAAATCCAGGGGCACGGCCTCTTTCCCCAGCAGGGGGTGCCGACCACCTATAATATTGATGATATTGCGCGTATTAAGATATACATCGGAACCATCCACTGATTTACTGTATTTGGCTCGGGCAAAAACAAAATCATAATGTACCATGGCCTCCACATTGATAGAAATTTCCCGGGAGCTGGCTCTGACCAATTCAGTGAGTCCTGATAGTATTTTGAATACTTCGTTTGCCTCCTGAATTTTTAAAATATTTAGCTCTTCCTGAAACACCGCAATAGCCGCCGGTTCTATAAAAAGAGTCGAACCGCTGGATGATACATCCAGTATCTGGCCAGCTATATTTTTACGGTATTCCCTTTTTACAGGAATCACAAATCTTCCATTTCTGGTAGTAACCAGAGCTTCCTGGATAATGGAGGAATAAGTGGAAGAAGATAAAATGCTGTTAAGCTTCTGCTTGATCTTATCGTCCATGAGTTTTATCCTTTTTCTGATTCTTTCCAATTCCGGGGTAGCCCGGTCGTCTACCCTCCCGTTTGCTATACAGCGGTCAATTTCATCATACAGTTCCGGCAGTTCATACATGGATGATGCATAAGATGCTGTAACCGTCAAGTAAAAATGAACAAAAAATGATAAATAACTTTGGACAC
>CAZBKS010000077.1:0-8270 GCA_964492475.1 uncultured Syntrophomonas sp.
CTGTCCTCGAGACACGATGACCTCCTTCCCAGCGGCCAGGGTAGTTAGTCCCAGCATTACAGCGGCTGCGTTATTATTAACTACCAGGGCTGCCTCTGCTCCAGTAAGCTTTATTAACAGATCCTCGACATGATAATAGCGGGAGCCCCGCTCGCCTTTATCCAGATCCATCTCCAAGTTGTTGTAGCTCCTGCCTATGTCCTGCATATGTTTGAGGGCCCGTTCAGCCAGCGGAGCTCGGCCCAAATTGGTGTGCAGCACCACTCCGGTTCCATTGATAACTCTCTGCAGCGTCCCGGCATTGCTGCTTTCGGCCTTCTCCTGGATCTTTTCCAGGATGGTATTCAAAATAGTCTTTTTGTCCATTTCTTCAGTTACCGTGCGTAATTCTTCTCTAATTTCCGCCACTATGGTTCTAGCAGTTTCAACCACAAAATCTCTTTTATACCTGTAAATCAGCTGCTGTATCTCTTCTTTAACAAGTATTTCGTCTATGGGCGGAATTTTTTTAAGGTTTATCATCCGGATCCTCCTTAATTAACGGTTAGGGATGTTTGCTACTATTTCAAATGCAATTTCCTTCACGGTTTTTGCTACTAATACTATCAGTATAATTATACCCAGTAAACCAAACAAAGGGTACACCCTGCTTACCAAAGCCGAAAAACTCTGCAGGGAGACGGGCAAGGCCAGTATAAGGGTTATAAACAAGCTCAAGCCATAGCTTATGCTGGTAAAACTGGAAAATCGCTGAGCGAAGCCATACGCGTTGGCTATAGCAGTGGTAAGAATTCCTACCCATAATATTATAGTATAAACAATTTTGGTCTCAGGGGAAATAAATCCTGCAATATACAGCATAGGTACTTCATAATGCATGATAACCGGAAGGAATTTACACAGGGCCAGATAGTTGAATAGAATCAGAACTCCTAAAAGGCTGCCGCCCCAGACAGCTCCCCAGATTCCATCTCTGCGGCTCCCGATGGATTGATATTCGGTTAGAACTACCATGGCCAGGGCAAAATTATAAGCTACATATAAAATGGAAGACAGCAGCCACCGGCTTTCTTCCTGCGGACGTAAAAACACCGTGTATGCTTCCACCCGTCCTCCATCTACAACCAGAGCAGCATAACCGGTTATGATAAGCAGCAGTACTATTTTAGCCGGTACCAAAATGTTATAAGATTTTATCAGACCCTTTTTCCCCGTATATAAGAATATCGCTACCATAACACTGGCCATTAAAATACCTAGTTCTTTAGGCTGATATAAATGTTCATAAAATACCGCTCCACTGGCTGATAGCATCATACTGAGTCCAAGAAAGAGAAATACCGCCATTAGCAAATCAATAATTTTGGAAAATTTTTCTCCCATCAGCACATGCAGCATATCCTGATAACTGCTGGTGGCATGTCGATGGGCCATATACATTAAAAGGCCTCCAGATACAGCAAACAAGAGCATTGCCAATATGCAGCCTTTACTTCCATGAATACCGTAACTTACAAAAAACTGTACTACCTCTTGGCCAGATGCAAACCCGGCTCCCACAACTGCACCTAGATACCCCATTACCAGGCTCAGTCTGCTTTTAATATTATTCATCTCCTGATCTTCAGAGCATATACTTCATAAATACGCTTCTTAATGTAAAAATACCGCATAAAAATATTACCAGGGGTTAATGCTAAATTATACTATTATGCGGTGAAGGTGAGCATTTGATAAACGATAGCGGTAACGGCACTGCCATATTTTGTCAGCACTTTGCCAACCCGGCATGTGTGAACGGGTTATCCCATGCTGCCCGCACTCTGGTCCAGGAGCTAAATGGAAACTTAGCCAGACCTGTAGTGTACTTGTGTATAGGCACTGACCGGGCTACCGGCGACTGCCTTGGCCCTCTGGTTGGGAATCGGCTGCGATCTTTACTGCCAACGGCGCATATATTTGGAAACCTTGAAGAGCCTCTTCACGCTCTTAATCTGGCAGAAACCATGCAGCATATCTATGCTCACTATACCAATCCTCTTGTTATAGCAGTAGACGCAGGTCTGGGCAGGAGCGAAAAGGTTGGTTTTCTAACCATTAAACGTGGCACTTTGTCTCCCGGATTAGCTTTAAAAAAACATCTGCCCCGGGTAGGCGACCTTCATATCATAGGGACGGTAAATGTTTCAGGTTTTTGTGAGCATCTGGTCTTACAAAACACTCGTTTGTTTGTGGTTTCCAAAATGGCGGAGACAGCAGCTCGTGCCCTATTTCTCGCCCATCACCGATACAGCTCTTCTGTTACTGGTTCAACATTCAGTGTTTTGCATCGAAAGGAATCAATATCTTCTCCGGGTTACCCATAATTTGCTATTGCCAGCCAAAATATATGTATTTAGGGATCAGAAGAATTGCTTAAAAATTAAGAAGCCCTCTCCGGGGCTTCATTGGGCAGTCGTTTTTATTAACCGATTATTCTGCTATTTACCGGGTTTTGATTTTCCCTGCTCCGGCTCTCTTCTTGATTTAGCGCCGGCCATTTGGGTGTTGCCCTGAATCATTCCGCCTTCTTCAATAGTAATAATTCGAGCAGATATATCCCCCAGCATCACCCCGGTATTAGTTATGTCCAATCTCTCGGTGACGGTTACTGTGCCTTCCACTTGTCCGGCAAGAATCATGTTGGCGGCTTGTACGTCGCCTTTGATGGTGCCCTTTTCTCCCAGCAGGAGGCTACCTTTAATATGAATACCGCCTTCCAGGCTTCCATCTACCCGAATGGAACCCTGCGAAGTTAACTCTCCTTTAAAAACCACCCCGGATGATATCAAGCTCTCTATCTCACCACAATCTGATTCTTTTTTTCTCACATTTCTTCACTCCTGCAGTATTTTGCGCTATGTTTATTCGGGCAAGAACAGCATCGGATCCAGCGGAGTATCATATTTGAAAATCGTAAAGTGCAGATGGGGACCAGTACTCCTACCGCTGTTCCCCAGGGCTGCAATGACATCTCCCTTTTTAACCTGCTGCCCTTCTTGTACCAGAAGCCGATAATTGTGCCCGTACATAGTCTTAAATCCGTATCCATGGTCTATGGTCACTGTTCGACCATACGCCCCCATCCACCCCGCTTGGGTTACAGTACCATCGGCTGCAGCAACAATATCACTGCCCACATTATTAGCTATATCTATGCCATTATGGAAGGACCTGCTTTGTCCCCCAAACGGGGATGCCCTCCAGCCATAATAAGAAGTGATTTCGCCGGTAACCGGCCATTGGTTAGGAATACTCCTAAAGTATTCAAGATCATGGTTTACCCTGGCCAACAGTTCGTCTATTTCCTTTTCCTGCCTGTCCAACTCGGTCTTCATCCATTGAGCTCTTTCCAGCTCATCCATATTCTCCTGGCCATTGTATACCAGTTCCTGTCCACCTTGACCGCCCCTTGAGGGAGTAGTTTCAGCATTGCCTTCAGTGCTAATTCCCATCATTTCTTTTAACATCGTCTGCTTTTCTTCTATAAGCAGTTGCTGCGCTTCTAATCGTTCCAATTCCTTGCCGAGATTGCGAATAGTAGCGGTTTGCTCCGAATTGCTAGCCTTCAATGCGTTAACCTTTTTTATATCCCCCTGGCTTTTGCAAAACAAATAACTTACGGCAAATGATGCAAAAATAAAAATTAGCACGCCCGCAGCAATTGAAATCAGCAGCCGGGTATTTAAACATATCCTTTTGGTTCCATCAGCATTTTGCGGTACTAACAGCAAAGTATACTTCTTGTTTTTCTTTTTCCATATCTTTTTCATCTTCGACCTCTATGTAAAATCGCTAAAACATCCCAATCTTTTTGGAGCACTGCGAACCTGATAGTGCGTCTTTACCCCTGCCCCAAATGAACTGAAGCATCCGTACCCGGGCACGGGGTTCCTTTAGAGAGGCTTCATTATATCCAAAAGCATTGCAGACCTTAACGATATTTCCCAAAGGAAGCTCTGCCGCAATTTGCGCAGGCAATCCTAAGCTTGCATCCTCAACAGGACCGGCCTTGCTGACAGTGCACTCAGTTGTCAGGACGACCGAAGTGCTCCCTCAGCGAGGAGGTTAGCATGTTTAATAATAATGGTACCAACTATCTTGCATCTTGTAAATCTCCCCGCGCCTGTCCGGGTGTTGGTTTTGCTATAAGCAATGTACGAAGCAGTCCTCTTACACAAATTGTTTTACGGCCATAATGTTTCACGTGAAACATTATGGCCGTAAATTATCATATTCCGATTATCTCGCAAATTCTTTCCAAATCATCCAGGCTGTAGTATTCAATAATGATTTTTCCGCCTCTTTTCCCGCTTGACACTTCAGCCCTTGTTCCCAGGCACATCTGAAGCTTTTCCTCCAGTTCTCTAAGTTCTGCCGTCTTTTTCTTTAGGCTGGCTGTTATCGATTCTTCCTCTGTGCTCCTCTTCTTTACGCTATTTTCTGTTTGCCTAACAGATATCCTGTTTTCTACTATGGCATTGGCCATCCTAATTTGATCTTTTGGATTGCCTATAGCCATCAACGCCCTGGCATGACCCGCTGTTAGTTTGCGCTGTTCCAGCAACTTTAATACTTCTTCTGGAAGCCCCAGTATTCTAACAGTATTTGCAATGTGCGAGCGGCTCTTACACATGCGCTCGGCTAGCGTTTCCTGGGTGTAATTGTGCCTATCCAGCATTTTCTTGTAGGCCCTTGCTTCTTCAACCACGGTCAGGTCATCTCGCTGAAGATTTTCTATCAGGGATAGCTCAGCCGCTTCCTCTTCGCCGATTTCCTTTACTATTGCCGGCAATGACTTTAACCCCGCCATCTGCGCTGCCCTCCAGCGCCTTTCTCCGGCTATTATTTCATATCCGTCTTCAGCAGGTTTAATCAGTATTGGCTGCAGTAAGCCATGCTCCCTAATGGAACCTGCTAATTCAATTAAAGACTCTTCTTTAAATATACTTCTGGGCTGATCTCTTCTGGCCTTAACCTGGTTAATATCGATCTCCTGCATGTTGTCGCCGCCATAAATGGGGTTGTTAGTCGACAAGAGGGCATCCAGTCCTCTCCCTAAACCTCTTTCTTTCTTAGGCACGTTTTAACACCTCCACCGCCAATTCCTCATATACTTCGGCACCTTTGGATCTGGGATCATAAACTACGATAGGCTTTCCATGGCTAGGTGCCTCACTTAATCGAACATTCCTGGGTATAATGGTACGATAAACCTGTCTTTTAAAGTGTGTTTTCACTTGATCAACCACCTGAATCGATAGATTCG
This sequence comes from uncultured Syntrophomonas sp., assembly GCA_964492475.1. Classification (GTDB taxonomy): domain Bacteria; phylum Bacillota; class Syntrophomonadia; order Syntrophomonadales; family Syntrophomonadaceae; genus JAAYJK01. The sequence continues at coordinate 5,309 of CAZBKS010000077.1, forward strand.
TCCGGCCATCAAACATGGTAAAAACTATTCCTTCTATGTTAAGGTCCCTATTCATTCTCTTTTTGACCAGGGATATAGTATTAATCAGCTGGCTCAATCCTTCCAGGGCGTAATATTCACATTGGAGGGGGATAATAACTGATCTGCTGGCATTCAGTGCATTTAATGTCAATATGCCCAGGGATGGGGGACAGTCTATAAATATCCAATCATATGTTTCCTTAACCGGCTGTATAGCTTCCTTCAAGTAGTTCTCCCGGTTATCCCGTCCAGCCAGTTCGACTTCTGCTCCAGCCAGTTGAATCGTGGCTGGAATAATATCTAGATTCCTCACCCTGGTACTGCATATAACCTCATTTATGGGCACTTCGTTGATAATCAGATCATAGATACAGTGCTTCAGTCTATCCCGGTTAATGCCCAGACCACTGCTGGCATTTCCCTGGGGGTCGCTGTCTATTAGTAACGTTTTATATCCCTTTAGCGCAATACAAGCTGCCAGGTTAATGGCGGTGGTTGTTTTACCAACTCCCCCTTTTTGGTTTGCGACCGAAATAACTCTTGCCATACTATGAAATTCACCCTTCCTTAATATCCGTGAGTTCCGCCAGCAGCAAAATACACCCTCAGTTGTGCCGCATTGAAATGAAGGCACATCAGTTGCCCCGCGCCAGTGCGCCCCCTCTCGCAGGTCGGCCTTATTCTCCTGCCAATTTAATATTATCTGTTCACTATCTGTTATTATATCAAAAATGCTTATTAATAGATTAAAAAGTATCTTTTACCTGTTTTATTTTTAATCTGTAACATATAGTAACGGGCGGTCTTGCTGTTTTTGTTTGCCACATATCATTTCAACCCACTTAACGCCAAGCTTTATCTCCTGTCTTTTCTAGGTTTATCGTCCCGTATTTTAGTCTATAAGTGTTTTTTTCCTGCTTAGATCCCCATACCGTTAACTGCTCATCTCATATAACCGGTTAATTGCCCCGTCTGCATAAAAATGCTCCCCTTTCTTGTAACAGGTTTAAATTATTTAACCTGTCTACTTTTTGGGGAGCAGCTACATTATTCTCGTAACTTATCGATTTCACCTTAACTACCCGGGATTTTACGCAGACTCTTTTTCGTTTTCGCAATCTTAATGGTTATTTCATACTCCTCTTCCAGGTCTCTCTCCTCCATGAAAATATCAACTCCGGTTTGCCTCGCTCGTTTTATGGTTTCTCTAATAGTGTTAAGAAAGATCCTGGCATCTCTAATAATCATAGAAACATTTTGATTGCCGGTGTTTCTTTTGCTTTCCCCGGGAATATTATTGCGGCTCAATTTATCAACCAGTTCTTCTGTCTCTTTAACGGTTAGTTCTTTTTCAAATATCTGACGTATTATTTCTATTTGAGTTTCAGCACTATTAATCTTTAATAAGGCACGAGCGTGCCTTTCTGTAACAACTGCCGGCTCTATCATTTCCTTAACGGATTCGGGCAGTTTTAATATTCTCAGTTTATTGGCAATAGCGGACTGACTGCGCCCGATTTTTCTGGCCAATTCATCCTGGGTCATCCCAAACTGGTTTATTAAAATATTATACGCATTCGCTTCCTCAAAATAGTTTAGCTCTTTCCGCTGAATGTTCTCAATTAAAGATACTGCCGCTACTTTTTCATCATTCATCTCTTGAACAACCGATTGTATCTCTTTCATCCCCAGCATGCAGCAGGCTCTATATCTTCTCTCTCCCGCCACAATCTGATACCCATCTTCCACCGCTCGGACAACTATTGGCTGTATCAAGCCATACGCCCTTATCGATTTGGCCAGATCGATCAAATCATTCTCATCAAATTCATGTCGGGGTTGATAGGGATTGCGCTGAATCTTTTCCAGTGGTATGTTAATAATCTCCATGTTTTTGCCTTTTTCAACCATCCACGGCCAGTTTCTTTTGCTCATTTACAAAACTCCTTTACAAAGGCCGCTTCAGCGGCAAACCTGTTCTTCGCGGATATTTTTCTGGAGTTGCCTGAATCTTCCTTATTAAAATAATTGCTCTTTGCCTATCTTCTCCAATGCGGTATAAATAGATATCTTCGACTCTACCTCCCAGCATCTGCAGAGCATTAGAGGACTGCTCAATCTCCTCTTCGTATCGTGGCCCTTTCCATAATAATAACATTCCTCCCACCCTGGTAAAGGGAAGGCAGTATTCTATAACCACTTTCACGGCGGCAACAGCACGACTGACAGATACATCAAATTGCTCTCGATAAGCGTTGTTGTGCCCAATCTCCTCCGCTCTAGCTCTAATGACCTGTACATGGTTCATATCCAATAGTACGACTGCTTGCTTAAGAAACTGGCATTTCTTTAACTCAGCTTCCAGCAGAGTATATGTATTTTGCTTATTGTTAATAGCCATTATCAGTCCAGGAAATCCTGCACCACTTCCAACGTCAATAATCTTCTGATTCCTTATCTGCCAGCGTTCAAAAATCTTTTGACTATCTTCTATATGCAGCTCAATGTCTTCTTCAATGGTTTTTCTGCTTACCAGATTAATCTTTTCGTTTTCTTTAAGCAAAAATTTCTTGTATTTCTTTACATTATTTTCCATAGGTAGGTCTAATTCCTTCTTTTTTTTTCTAAATATATATATATAACATTTATATCTGCCGGGTTTACCCCGGTAATACGCGATGCCTGCCCGATAGATGTAGGTTTAACGTCCTGGAGTCGTTGTCGGGCTTCGTTGGCCAGTCCATAAACCTCATTGTAATCCAATTCTTCTGGAAGTTTACGATTCTCCATTCTTTCGAACTTTCTAACTTGTTCTAGTTGTTTGGATATATATCCTTCATATTTGGATTGTATTTCTATCTGTTCAGATATATCGGCTTCGAAATGTTCAATCCAGCCCCTTTCTTCAAAATTGGATACATGTATTTCCGGTCTCTTTAAT
>CAZBKS010000078.1:0-8200 GCA_964492475.1 uncultured Syntrophomonas sp.
CCTTCTTCAATACCTCTTCGCCATTATAAATATGCATTTTACTTATAATGTCCACTTTGGAAGAACGGGTCAGGCGGCTTATAATCGCAAATATGGAGGCCATTTCGATGGTATGAGGTGCAATATGAGCCTTGAAGTTGCTTCTTTTGAGTATCTTCTGGTATATTTTAACCTCTTCGTCCAATTCCAGGCAGTAAGGAACTTCTATCTTTACTATACGATCCAGTATTGCTTCATTGGTATGGTCTGCTTTAAATTTGTTCCATTCAGATTCATTGGAATGGGCCAGGATTATGCCATCAAAATAAATCATGGAATTTTTACCGGGAGAGGGAATTGATTTCTCCTGGGTAGCTGTAAGTATGGTATGAAGATATTCCACATCATTTTTGAATATTTCAATAAATTCTACCAGCACCCGGTTGCCGGCATTAAATGCCCCGTTTAAGGACAAAACTCTTGGATCATCCTCGGGATACATATCCATTTTGGATATATCCACTGACCCGACCAGCACTGATGTGTCCTGATTGTTGGGGTCAACCGGGGGGACTACAGCTATTCCTTTGCGTGAGCGGATGGAAAAATCGCTGCTGACTACTCTGAATTTTTCATATTCCCCTTTATAATCATGTTTCAATCTATACCGGCAAACCGGACATAGATCCCCTTCGATATTTACCCCTAGAACATCTGAAAACTCTGCCCTCAGATGTTTGGGGATCAAGTGCAGCGGCTCTTCTCTCATGGGACAATCTTTAAGAACAAATATGGGGGGATGCTGTTCCAAAGCTCTTTTCAGGCTTTCCATCAAGGAGGATTTCCCCGACCCCACCGGGCCCACCATATAAAGAACCTGCCGGGATTCCTCCCCCCGCATGGCAGCAGAATGGAAGTAGCGAACTATCTCCATTATAGTTTTGTCGATACCATAAAATTCATTTTCAAAGAATTTATATCTCTTGATGGTTTCTTTTCCATATATTCTTTTCAGACGGTGATTATCCTCAGTTTTTATTGCTTCTACCCCCCTGCCCACGATAATTTTGTGCATGCGCTCATGAGCCAGAACGGCTATTTCCGGGTTGTTTTTAACTATACTCAAGTATTCCAGAAAGCTTCCCTCAAATGGCTGGTGTTGCTTGGAATCGCGATCATTTATTATCAAGTTTTGTAAATCAAAATCCATACAACAACTGCCCTCCTTTCAAACTCTTTTGTACTCAGGTGAATTTGACAAACAATTACGGCTATATGTATATATATGCACGTAAATACAGATATTGTGTTTATCAGTTTGACAATATATGGCATGCCTTTGGATAGGATCTGGTGGGCAGTGTCTGTAAAATTGCGGGCTATCATTTTTCTCTTCATTAAAAATATAAACCCTGACTTCAGGTCAGGGTTAACAAACATTATAATATTGTGGAGGGATTCATATTTCTTTGCCTGGTATAAGTGGCAAAGCTATTGGGGATTATATATTCCGTTGTTCTTCATATAATGAAAGATCCCTTCACCATGCTGCTGTTCTTCTTTCTGGATATGATTCAATACCTGCCGGACATTAGTGTCAACAAATTCAAAAATAGCAGTATTGTATGTGTCTGACACATATTTCTCGGTCATTAGCATGTCGTTGCATAAGACAGCATCAGACTGATTGGCCATTGCTCCCTGTACCTGTGACGGTGGTGAAGTGCTCTGCTGTTGATTCCCCTGGTTCATTGCAGGAAGCTGACCATTTATCATCTGGTTAATGCTATCCAGATGCGTTTGTTCCTGCTGGGCATAGCCCTGAAATAGAGCTTTCAATTGAGGATCCTGGGCCTGGCTGGCATAATTATTGTATTTGTCGATACACACCTGCTCATGAGTCTTCTGATCTTCGAGCAGCATTCTTTCCTTTTGGGTAAAATTTAACATTGATCATTACACCTCCTGACTATAGTGTGCTTAGGATATTGATTATTATTCAGGCATGTTGTCCGTGGCCAAAGCCTTCCTCAAATTGAGTCATATCCAGGAGGTTTACATAATTAATATTATTGTTAACCTGACGGCCTGCAAATCTGATCTAGTCATATCAAATCCTGCTTCTTTCAGTATGATATAGCGAGAAGGCATCTTTTCCTGCTCATCGCTTTAGAATTTATACAATTTCTCTATTGTTTCAAGCGGCTGAACAATATCTCTGCTACATCCATTACCTTAAGTGATTCGTTTTGAGCTGCTGTCTTTACCCCATCGGAAATCATGGTCAGACAGAAGGGGCAGTTGGTCGCTATTATTTCCGGGTCCTCTTTCATAAGCTGTTCCGCACGAGCTTCATTGATTCGTTTATACCCATCGGCTGCTTCCTCCTCCAGCCACATCCGTCCTCCCCCTGCACCGCAGCAGAAACCGAATTGTTTGGATTTGTCCAGCGGGGCTATACTGCCTCCGGCCGCTTTGAGTATGTCTCGCGGGGCTTGATAGATTCCATTATGTCGGCCCAGGAAACAGGAATCGTGATAGCTTAAACGAATGGGTTCCGAGAAATTGGGTTTCAGTTTTCCTTCTGCCAGCAGTTTCTGCAGAATTTCGGTATAGTGATATACTTCATATTTTCCATTCATTTGCGGGTATTCATTTTTTATTACATTATAGCCATGGGGACAAATGCAGATGATTTTTCTTACTCCATAATTATTAAATGTATCAATATTATGGACAGCCAGGGTCTGGTATAGATATTCATTGCCCAGCCTGCGGGCTGAGTCGCCACAGCAATGTTCCTCCGTGCCGAGATAGGCGAAGCTGATCTCCGCGGTATGGAGAATCTTGACCAGTGCTTCTCCCACCCTCTTAAAACGATCGTCGTAGGAAACAGCACATCCTCCAAAAAGCAGGTATTCAAATTCTATTGGATCTTCCTGAACCTGGTTGACCAGTTCCCTGATGCCCCGCTCCTGCAGCCAGTCAGCCCGGGAAGACCAGCCAACACCCCAGGGGTTGTAGTTTCTTTCCATATTGGTAAATGCACTCTGGGCTTCTCCCGGCATATCACCCTGCCACATGACCAGGTTGCGCCTCATGTCAGTAATTTTATCGATATGTTCGATGAACATGGGGCAATGGTAGACACATGCCCGGCAATTGGTTCAGGCCCATAATACTTCTGGAGATACTACCTCATAGATTAATGAAGCATCGGCTGCTCCCGAGACTACGGCATCATCTTCGTCGGTGAAGGCCAGAGTATCGTCGCTGGCAGAGATAGCTTTCAACAGAGAGGGTGCTTTATTATCCAGGTGCTGTTTCATGGCCTGAATCACGGTTATTTTAGGGTTTAAAAGCTTGCCTGTATTATAGGCCGGACATGCTTCCTGACATCTGCCGCAGCGGATGCATGCATCCATGTCCATCAGGTCCTTCCAGCCAAATTCTTCTATATTCTCAACCCCAAAGCTCTCAGCTTCTTCAATATTATAAACCATTCGGATATGGGATGGTTCCAGATCGCGGACATAATAAGCAATCATGCCGGTGAAAATATGCCACAGTTTGGTAAAGGGAACAGCGGCAATAAAGATAAAAGCGATCACCATATGAAACCACCAGAGATAGCGGTGCCAGAGCAGGATATCGGCTGCGTTGCTGCCATTGAACATGTAAGCAAATATCCAACCCACCGGGGAAGCGCTCTGTTCATAAGCAATCTGAGCAAGTGTAGTGGAAAACTGAATTTGGGCCGCAATGCGTACTCCTTCTATAACGTAGCCGGTAAATAAGATGGCAAAAACCAAAAGAAGGAGCCATCCATCCAGAGCCCGGGTATCATTTAAGCGATCAGGTTTCACCAGGTACCGGTTTATGGCTAAAACCAGAATGCCGATCATGGCCAATAACCCCATAATATCGGCGATAGCCGAGGCAATAATATAGGTGTTGCCAACCATGGGCGGGAAGTTGAGCTTACTCCACATACCCCAGGCAGCAGTGGCTAAAAAGAGAAAAACAAAACCCCAGAACAGCAAAAAATGCATCGAACCCACCACAGGTTTGCGGATCAACTGTATTTGTCCGAAGGTGTTTATTATCAGGGACCATATACGTATCCCGGGATGGTCGGTTCGGTGCTGCTCACCTTTGCCCAGCCGCCATATCCGTACCCGTTGATATACACCATAGAGAAAAATACCTATGGGGATCAGCATTAGAATGTAAATCATCCATTCATAGGGAATGTTTGCCCCTACTACACGCATGGGTATCTCGTAACCACCCTCGATAGGATGATAGAAAGAGATCATACTCTGTACGCCCCCTGTGTTGCTTAATTTATTATTGCTTATCTGGCAGAATTAATTGACCATTCGATTTTGGTATATTTTGCCCAAATCACTTTGGAATATGCCAGAATTATAGGCGATGTGCCTGCGCTTGCAATAGAGGGCGGGAAAATAGGCCAATAATAACGGGGGTTCTTAAAACCGGGTTTCAATTAGTGAAGTAGAAACACAGGTCATAACTGCGAGAAGTTTTAACCAAATGATGACATTAATGGTTATACTTTATACAATTATATGTATCATGGAATAATTAACCACTGCCAATAATATTTTAAGGAGTTGGAATTATATATGACAATCAAAAGCAACCGGGCCATAGCTTACCCCCTGTTGTCTTTAGGGTTTGCAGTATTGATAATAACGGTATGCTTCTTTGCTCACAAAGCTGACGCGGCCTGGAATTGGGACACCGTTAAGGATTTTAAAACATATAACTATCGCGGTCTGGCATGTAATGATAATGGTCTTTATGTGGCAGTAGGCGATGATGGCATTATAAAAACATCTACAGACCTTACTAATTGGAATATTCGTGAATCTGGAACCACTGAATACCTGTGGGGCTGTGCGTGGGGAAATGGAAGATTTGTAGCTGCAGGTTCCAAGGGGACGATGGTTTATTCCAGAGATGGTATTGAATGGACCACCGTTTTATTGGATCAGGATATTTATTTTTATGATATAACCTGGGGTAAAGGAAAATTCCTGGCCGTAGGCTGCAGCTACGAAGTTTTAAACGGTAGTAATCAACTGCGCTATATTTATTCATCCCCTGATGGAGTTACCTGGGTAAAAGAGCTCGAATATATTGACTTCTGCGCCTGGAATAACATTAAATTTACTAATGACACTTTCTTTGTTTATGGTTCAGAAGATTATGCATTTTCATCTGATGGGTCCAATTGGAAGCATGTAAATCTTGGCGAAATTGGGGCTATGAATGACATCATCTGGGACGGCCGGCAATACGTAAGGATTGCTACTGAATACATTTCCAGTACGGACACATCTGAATTCAGTTTATACAAGACTTGCGGCATATATACATCCCCCGACGCTATTAACTGGACACCAGTAGAAATCAATCTGAGAGAAGATTTATTTTTAGGGAAAATCACAATATTTAAAGATAAATATTATATGATAGTATCTGATGAAGAAGCTAACTTGATAATATATTCGGAGAATCTGTCAGAATGGAGCCTGGCCAGTGATACCGCATACAGCGAAATAACCGGTATATCAAGCAGCAATGATAAACTTGTTTGCGTAGGATGGCATGAAACCGTATTAAGCAGCAGCAATGGCAGGCATTGGGACTTTGAGCAAAAGTTTTCTCCCCATCTGTTAAAAGTTTTATGGAATGGAAGCCATTTTCTGGCGATAGGAAATGATGGTACCATAGTCATTTCTGTCGATGGCATCCATTGGACCCAATATAACACAATCATTGAGCACACCCTGGTTGATGCAGTATGGACCGGAAGTGAATACCTGGCATTATCAGTTGAATATGACCATAGCAGCTACAATATATTACATTCGGAAATATATAAATCAACAGACGGAATAAATTGGACCTATCTGAGCAGTATTAATGAAAAAAATATGGAGGAGCTGTATTACTTTAATGGTACTGCTTTTGTACTGGGGCGGGATGGTCAAATAATGATATCCAAGGATGCGATAAATTGGAGCAGGGCCGAAACAGGAACTGATACCTGGTTAAGAGGGTTGGCGTGGAATGGGAGCCAATATGTGTGTGTTGGTTTGTTTGGCGCGTTATTAACTTCAAATGACGGAATTAGCTGGGTTAACCATAAACCTATTACAACGGCAGATCTAAATTGTGTGATATGGAATGGGCTCAAATTTGCCGCAGTTGGCGGCTGGAATAGAATTGCCAGTTCGGAGGATGGAGTCAATTGGTTTTTGAAATTTGAGTCCAAAGATTACACTTATGTAGATGCCATATGGGACGGAAGCCGTTTCGTATTCCTGCATAATATGGGTGAGGTTGTAATATCAGAAGATGCAAAGAACTTTACCAAAGTATCTACCGATTCTTTATCGGGTCCAAACAGCATAGCATGGAATGGGGAAAAATACGTAATGGTTGGTAATTCCGGTACTATCTGCACTTTTATACCCCGGGATATCATCAAGGTTAAAATAAATGATTTCCCGGTAGTTTTTGATGTTGCTCCCCAAATAATAAATGGCAGAACTATGATACCTGCCCGAGCAGTCTTGGAAAAACTGGGGGCAGATTTGACCTGGAATGCACAAAACAATACCATTCATGTTAACAAAGATGATATTGAAATATTATTAACTATTGGAAGCAGCTTGGCCTGTGTAAATGGACAAGAAGCCGCGCTTGATTCCCCGGCAGTTATTATTGATAATAGAACCCTGGTTCCTTTAAGATTTCTTGCAGAAAGTTTGGAATCAGAGGTGAGCTGGGATCAAAATTCCAGGACTGTTCTCATTAATTAAACACACCTGAATTCTATACCATTGGAAATACTCCTTCAGTTAATTTTATTTCTGCTATTTCCATTCGACGGGGATGATTACCTTATTCACTTCACTACCGTCTTTCATGCTTACCTCGAATACCTCTAGCTGTCCTATCCCAGCGGCCTTGGGGCTGAAAGACAGATCCGCCTCAAAGTCTCCCCGGCCGGGGGCTCCTTCGGCGGCGGTGGTGAAGCCCTGGGCTATAATATTTCCATCAGCATCTTTCAAGTGGAAACTGACCGTAGCTTCAAATACACGAGCAGTTCCCCTGATCTTAACCGGACTGCTTATTACCTGCTCAGCTGCCGGAGCAGTTACCCAGATTACCGGTTCATAGACCGAGCTGAGATCACGAGTAAAAGGCTGCTCGTAAAGACCTACATGTCCCCACCAGTCCATGCCATTTTCCACCTCACCATCCACCGTAAACTGTACCCTTTGAATAGTAGGAAACTCGGTCAGGGTGTTGACGATACTTGCTATACCCAGGCCTTCCCCACTGGCACCAACGTTAGCCTTCAGCACCTCGCTGGAGAAGTCAACCGTGGCCAATCCCTGCTCGACATCAATATCCAGAACCCTGGTATCGGCCGGGAGCACACGGTATGCTCCGTCAGTCAATGGGGTGCCGGAAATCAGTTCTTCCAAGGCTGCCCGAGCCACGGCTGCGCTCTCCTCTACCTCATGTACTTCCCGTACCAGGTAGATTTCATCAGCCGTACTTTTTAGATAGTAGACGGCCACCTCCATGGTTCGTACAACCGGCGGTTCAGGCGGATCAGGATCGGGTACCTGCGGTTCCTGGTTGAAGCAGCCGGTCGTACCGGCCAGAAACAATACCAAGCATAGTACTATATATATTTTGAATAGTTTCATTAACCATACCTCCCTAAACATATCAAAGTCTCTTCTGAGTAAAGCCAAAATTATCTGTTCAAAGACTACCCTGGGTAAATCCATAATCGCTTAATACTCCTACTGTCTTAAAACCAAGCTTCACATGATTAAGAGACCTGGTATTGCCCCCAGTAATGAAGGCATTCTTATATATTCTTTGATAAGCAGACCAGAATTAACCCTTCCCCTTCCCCTATTTGTCGTCGGTGGCACTGCCGTCGCCAAATACGGGAATTGCTTCACCCAGGAAGGTAGGCTCTGGTTTAAAAACGGTGGCCAACCAGAAATCCTTGTTTCGTGCAGCCATCTCTCGCAATGTATATTGAAGCATCACTGGTCCATAGTCATGCCGGTCCGATGCCACGCCATAAGCTTCCAGACCAAGCGCCCGGGCTATATAGATAGCTCGGGAAAGATGATAATGCTGGGTTACAATTATTACC
>CAZBKS010000079.1:0-8199 GCA_964492475.1 uncultured Syntrophomonas sp.
AGGATAAAATTTATACTAATCTAAAATATACATAGTAATATATGCTAGATTTAGTAATATAAATACTTGGTGGGTAAAAGAGAGACCGCATAAAGGTGGCTCCGAAAAAACCAATGGTTTTGCGAAGAATATTTCGTAAAGGGTTGGTTTTTTTTATTCCCACATCCTTTGCAGCAATTTGACTTAAAATTTTATTATTTTATGTGAGGGGATAAAGATTATGCCATCGATTTACAAAATGAATCCTGAAGAAAAAAGGTCTGGTGAAGGCAGTCAGGCGGAGAAATTAAATGATCGGCAGAGAAAGCAATTGCAGCATGAATTAAAAATTTACATGGAGAAATACTTTAAACAAAAACTGGGCAAGGGTGTTGATCACACCAAGGTCATAATTTGGGATGATATGGTAATTATCCGGGGAGAAGGGTTTCTGACCGAACCGGAAAAATATATTGTAGCAACTACAGCAGGGAAAGACCTGGTCGATAATGCGCGAATGCAGGTGGCCCGGCAGCATTCTATTGATAATATGCCTTATTTGGAGACGGTATTTGGAGCTAAAGCTATTCATCAAACGTATATGATAGAAGCTGAGAATGATTTCTGGATGCACGTAATTGTTTTTGACAGAGCTTTGACAGATTAACAAATTTGCCATTATATAGTGGTGGATTTAGGAGGACCCTTTTGGTGACTCCAAAATAGACCAATGTTTTTATGCAGAAACTCTCCCAACGAGTGAAACATAAAGGTATCGGTCATTTTTTTTTGTTAGGGGGGGATAAAACAACTTAATAAACTGTGATGGTGAAGGTTATTTTAAAAAAGTTAGAAAATTGGGGAGGGAATTTATAATGAGTGATACCATGAAAGCTTTAGTATATCGCGGACCAGAAAAAATTGCTCTGGAAGATGTGCCGGTTCCAAAGATTATTGAACCGGACGATGCGATAGTAAGAGTTACCACTTCTACTATTTGTGGAACAGATATTCATATTTGGCATGGCGGCATGCCGGAAGTTGCTCCGGGAAGAATAATCGGACATGAGTTCGTTGGAGAAGTCGTAGAGGTTGGACCTTCGGTTCGGAATAACAAAGTTGGAGATAAAGTTGCAGTTTCCTGTGTAACCCAGTGTGGTGAATGTTACTATTGCGTACGGGGAGTTTATTCTCATTGTACAACCGGAAGCTGGATCTTCGGATATATGATTGATGGCTGTCAGGCTGAATACGTTCGGGTTCCTCATGCCAACCTGGGCATGTTCACCATCCCGCAAGGTCTGACGGAAGAGGACGTTCTGTTTGTAGGAGACATCCTCTCCACCGGTTATTTTGGTGCCGAAAACGCTGCGATCGAACCAGGAGACACGGTGGCTGTTATGGGCGGCGGCCCAGTAGGCATGTGCGCAATGGCTACAGCCAGGCTGTGGGGGCCGGCGGAGATTATTGCCGTCGATATTAACCAGGATCGCCTGGATTTTGCGGTCAAGCAGGGAATTGCCGATGTAGGTATTAATCCCCTCAAGGTAGCATGTGTTGGAGACGCAATCAGAGAACGAACTTCAGGTCGCGGTGCCGATGCTACCATCGAAGCCAACGGGTTCAAACCGACTTATGATATGGCCATAGATGCCGTCCGGGCAGGTGGTCGCGTTTCCTTGATCGGCGTATTTGAAAAAGCCCAGGAACTTGATATGAAGAATTTGTGGATTAAAAACATTAGAATTTCCATGGGGCTGGTAAACGCCAACCACATTTCGGAACTGATCAAGCTCATTCAAAAGGGCAAGATCGATACCAATTTCCTGTGTACTCATCATGCACCATTGAATGATATAATTAAAGGTTATGATATCTTTGGGGGCAAGAAAGATAATTGTATGAAGTGGGTAGTAACCCCCTATCAAAAATAACTTATTACTAGTAAACTTGATCTACAGAAACTTTTTATATATGGAGAGGAATGTTTTAAGAATGGGCTGATTTATCAGCCCATTCTTATTTCTTTTTACTTCAATAACCTCATGGTCAGTGGATATCTGAACGACTCCCCGTTGCTGACCTTTAATGATGCAATTATAATCAAAATAAGATTAACCAGGCCGAATACCAGGAGCAGCATCCCCAGTATTATTGCCAGGGGTATAAATATTATGGTTAGAGAAAAAATAACAATTAATATAACTGCTACTGCTCCGTATAAGAGCAATGAAATTTGAAAGTTCAATGACTCTTTGCCCTGTTCATCTACCAGGGGAATTTCATCTTTTTTGAGCAGCCATATAATCAAGGGACCCAGTATGTTGCCAAAAGGTATCCCAATATATAAGGCTAGAGCTGAAAGATGGCATCCCATAGCCCAGTTTCGGCTTACCTGCTCATCCTGATTCATGTTAATTCCTCCCCGATGCCAGCTTTTTCAAGATGATTTCATACATTCAGTATAAAACACCGATGCCCATATTTCAATTTAACCCGAAAAGCTGCATTTCAATTGCACTGTAATAAAGTGTATGCGGAGAAATAATAACTGCTAATTTTTATATGATTTCACTGCTAAAAGGTGTAATGTGCTGGCTTTTTGCAGGGGAATCATATATTAGTAAATACAATCTTGTGGTTTGGTACATATTGCCCATCAGCACTATGCCCGCCGGACTAATATTATATATCAATTAAAAAACCAGCAGAAAGCCTACCGCCAGTATGTATCCCACAACTGCAGTACCAACTGCTTCCACTGCGGCATCCAGAATTTCCTTTTTGCTTATTCCTTCAAACATAAATTACACCTTCCTCTTTTTTTGTCTGCAAACGAACATTTGTTCTTGTAAGTATATTTTACCTGCGAACACTTGTTCTGTCAACGGCTTCATAAAAAAATTATACGGTGTCATTAGGGATGCAATTCCATTTAGCCAGGTATAAACAACTAACAAACATTCCTATTGCTAGCGATGATTATATATATACTGATATAGCCTGAAGATTCACTTAATGTGATAATTGATTTATAATATTCTAGAACTGTTTAAATTATTGGAGGTTACAATATGAAAACTATTGATGATAAATTAATTCCCTCGGTACTTAAAGACCCTGATCTGGCCCCCTCGGGTTACACTCGACTGGCCTGGGTTAAAAACAATATGCCGGTTTTGAATGCTTTAAACCGCGAACTATCTGAAACCAAACCCTTACAGGGAAAGACCATTGCCTGCTGTTTGCACCTGGAGGCCAAAACCGGTTATCTCTTGCAGACCCTGCAGGCTGCTGGAGCACGAGTAGCGGCCTGTGCCAGCAACCCTCTGTCTACCCAGGATGATGTGGTGGCAGCACTGGTTGACAGCGGCATAAACATATATGCCTTACACGGCGAAGACACTTTTGATTATCACCGTTTTCTGCACCTTACCCTGGACAATGATCCCGATGCTATTATAGATGACGGGGCCGATCTGATTTCCACCCTGATTAAAGAGCGCCCGGAGCAGGCCAGGCAAATCATAGGCGGCTGTGAGGAAACTACGACCGGGATTTTCCGGCTGCGCTCGATGGATAAGGACGGTGCTCTGGCTTTTCCGGTAATTGCAGTTAATGACGCCTACATGAAATACCTTTTTGATAACCGATATGGCACCGGTCAATCGGTCTGGGACGGTATTAACAGAACCACTAATCTGGTAGTGGCAGGCAAGAATATAGTAGTGGCAGGCTACGGCTGGTGTGGCAAAGGAGTATCCATGCGAGCTCTGGGTATGGGAGCCCGGGTCATTATTACCGAAATCGATCCCATCAAAGCTAATGAGGCTATTATGGACGGTTTTGAAGTTATGACCATGTTGGAGGCTTCCCGTATAGGAGATGTTTTTATTACTGTGACTGGAAATATCAATGTGATCCGCAAAGAACACATGGAGCTGATGAAGGATAACGCTATTCTGGCCAATGCCGGTCATTTCGATGTTGAAATCAGCAAACCCGATCTGGATTCCCTGGCTGTGCGTAAACGCCAGGCCAGGGCTAATATCGAAGAATTTCTTCTGGCCGATGGACGCCGATTATACCTGCTGGCCGAAGGAAGGCTGGTGAATTTGGCTGCCGGTGACGGACACCCGGCCGAGGTAATGGACCTCAGTTTTTCCCTGCAGGCACTGTCCCTGCTTTATGTAATTGAAAACCGGGATAAACTAGGCCCTCATGTTTACGATGTTCCTGAGGAGATAGACTGTCGAGTTGCCAATCTAAAACTCCAGGCTTCAGGAGTTAATATCGACCAGCTTACGGGGGAACAAGAAAAATATCTGGCCAGCTGGGATACTAATCTATAATTATTTCCAGCCGTTTCTACCATAATCAAGGATTACCAGATATTAATACTAATAATCAAACCGCCCTTTTCACATAATACTAGCAGGCATATGAAAAGGCGGTTTTTTTATGGATATATTGAACAAAAGGTATATTTGGGCTTTCTTTTTAATTTTGCTGACAGTTATGGTGGCAGCATATCTTTTCAACATATACGGGACCAAACCGGCTCCCAAATACTACAGCAGCGATACGGCTGCAATAAAATGCATTACCGTCAAAAATACCGAAGGGAATATTATTTTCCAAACCGGTGAACCGGTTCACGTCGAGGATGAATATATAAACGAGAAAAACCAGCACTATATTGTGACTAAAGTATCCGGTGCGGAAGGAATAGCGGAAATAAAAACCCAGCTTCCCCAAACTGATACCAGCAATGTTGGGGTCGATGTTTTATCCGGTACTAATATTCTTAACCCCAGCGTTCCGGCAGCAGCAGAGCTTGGAAACATTCATGTGGTTATATACCATACCCATACTGATGAGTCTTTCACACCTACTTCCGGTACCGCCAGCGAACCTGGCAAGGGTGACGTACTGGATTTAGGCAAAGTTATGCAGACCTCACTGCAAAACGAGGGAGTAAGTGTTACCCACAGCGAAAACCTCCATGATCCTCATGATATCAATGCATATAACCGATCCAGAAGGACTGCTGTACAGTTGATAAAAGAACAGCCGGATGCAGTTTTTGATATTCACCGGGATTCTGCCCCGGTTGAGGCCTATAGCACTTCCATCAATGGGGTGGATTCATCGAGAATAATGATAGTCATAGGACGCAGCAATCCCAATATGCAGACCAACCTGGAATATGCAAAAAGAATCAAAGCTGCCGCAGATGAACTGCATCCCGGTCTCATGCGCGGTATATTCATGGGTAAAGGAGACTATAACCAGGATTTGTATCCCACCTCCATTTTATTTGAATGCGGTACTGAATCCATAAGCGAAGAAAAAGTCATCATCGCTATACACAGCTTGACAGATGCGGTCATCAAAGTTCTCCAGGAAAAGTAACCAGCCTTCCTTACATCACCTTTCTTTTTCCAGCCTATTCATCTTTTTTATGGTCTGTTCTATAATTGATAAAACAATCCACGCATTTTATCTTCTAAATTGCCTGGCTTGTGAATAGAGAATAATAGTCCTGCAAGGGGAATCGGGAAAGGTAGTAGTTATGAAGTTGGAATTAAAATGGCAGGTCCTGGGCATAATTAGTGCCGGGATATTTATCTCCACCCTGGATGGAAGTATCCTTAACATAGCTAATCCTACAATTGCCGAGAGCTTCTCGGTCACCATGAATCAAGTGCAGTGGGTCACTACCGCTAATATGCTGGTTATCACTGCCACCCTGTTATTTTTCGGTAAATTTGGGGACCAGGTTGGCAGTCAGAGGATATTTGCTTATGGATTTCTCTGTTTTACCGGCGGGTCTTTTTTATGCAGTATATCTCCGGCTCTTTATTATCTTATCGCCAGTCGTCTTTTTCAGGCAGTTGGTGCCAGCATGATGATGGCTACCGGGGGCGGAATTATATCCTATTCCTTCCCCGATGGAGAAAAAGGGAAAGCACTGGGGCTCACCGGGAGCATGGTTGGTATCGGCAACATGGCCGGGCCGGTTATTGGCGGTGTCATACTGGCTAATTGGGGCTGGTCCTTTATTTTCCTGGTCAACGTGCCGATAGGATTGCTGGGCTTCTACCTGGCCCTGAAATACCTGCCTGCTCAGCCCTTGAGCCCGGCAAGAGGACGCTACGATATAGGAGGCATGCTGCTTTTTGCCCTGGGTTCGGTAATGCTCCTGCTGTCCTTATCATATGACAATGCAGCGACTCCTTTTATCGCTATTACCTCCGCCATACTGCTGATCTCCTTCTATTTCTATGAGAAATATCAGACCCAGCCCTTGCTGGATTTGGCCCTGTTCAGGATAAAAACTTTTCTCTATGGCAACATCATGATATTTATAGCATATATATCCCAGATCTGGGTCATGTTTTTAATCCCCTTTTATGTGGAAGATTTCCTGCAAATGCCTCCGGAGTTGATGGGGCTTTACATGACTATTCCACCCGTCTGCCTGGCTGTCACCGCTCCTCTGGCCGGGAGCCTTTCGGACCGCATCGGTTCAGGTCGCTTAACTTCCGTGGGCTTGTTTTTGATGACCCTGTCTCATTTGGCCTTCTCCACTCTGACCTCCGGCAGCAGTATAATAAAAATCGTGGCTGGCCTGGTCCTTATTGGCATCGGCATGGGTTTCTTCAGTTCACCTAACAGCAGCAGCATTTTCCGTTCTATCCCCGGAGAAAAAGCCGGATATACCGGAGGCTTTTCGGCCACCATCCGTAATTTCTCGGTATCCCTGGGCATCGCTGTCTCGGCCAGCATCTTCACTTCAATAATGATTAGACAGCAGCAGCTTTTCAACCCGGATATTGCCTATTTGAGTACTATGGGAATAGTATTTAAAATTTCCGCCTTTATTACCCTGTGCGGTCTGCTGCTCTCCATTTTTACCACCAAAAGCCGAAGCACTGACGCCAAACACCTATCCCTGGGAAATGAATGAGGGTAGACAAAACATCTGAAGCAGGGAAAGCCAAACGTATATGAGTCAATTGTTCTTGGATAGATTTTTCTTCCATACGCAAATCTGCGGCGTCATTTTTGAACCCCAGAACCGTAGTACCCTTCATGTAAACCCGCTATAAATTAAATTGATTTTGACCCCCGCTTTATATTTTGGTATAATAGTCAAGCAATATGCGCCCGTAGCTCAGTGGATAGAGCACCGGCCTCCGGAGCCGGGTGCGGAGGTTCGATTCCTCTCGGGCGTACCATTAGAAATTTCGGCACTTTCAAGGACCATTGAAAGTGCTTTTTTTGTTTTGACAGCAACGTTGACAGCAACGGTTAATACTAATCTCTACAGAGTCGGAATTTTCTTATGGCATCACATTCCCAATCAGGCTGTTCAGTTTTAGGGCACTAGCTGCTTTGGCTCGATTAGTTATATGGCCATAGGTGTTTAATGTGGTACTAATGTCAGGGCACCAGAGTACGATTATTGCTGTCGTTATACGGCTTCTGGTCGGGGAATGCTACTGCTGTCCCATCACGGTCGGCAATTCCGTCAGCTTTTGGACTTCTTAGGGCGGCGGCGTTAACATCTGGTCCCCTATGGCAAAGGCAACACTAATGCCTTTTTGTTCTTATATAAGTCTGGCATTACTCCGATTGGCCAGCCGGGGGCAGTGGTCTCAACATAATAATAACGAGTGTCTTCAACAGTAAAGTAATATCCTTTAACCGTGTCTGAACCTTTAAGGCCAACGGCGCAATGGTTATCGAAAAAGATGAGAGCACTTCCAAAGCCCAATTGCCTTAGTAAAACTGCGGTTAAAATAGCGGTATCCTCACAATCTCCTCCTTGTTCCAAAAGAGTTTCCGATGGATACCGCGGATACTCATCATAGCCTGTGGAAAGTTTATCAGAAACATATTCGAATCCTTGCACGAAGGCTATAACGTATTCAACTGTCTGGTATTTGTCGTAACCAGCATTATCGGCTCCTTGTTTTAGCTTTTGGGCGACTGTTTCAACCGCAACATTGTCACCTGTACAATAAGCTAACACGTAATCTACTGGTGTTCTGCGGGGGCGCGGCAGTTTCCTGTATCTTTCTATAATTTCTCTTGCCTGGTCTTGAGTAATGTTTAAATCCCATTCCCAATCTATCCCTTTGTAGCCCCACTGATATTTAATTGTATCTTCGCCTGATTGATTGAAAATCGGTTCGGTGTTGTTGCTGTGGA
>CAZBKS010000080.1:0-8126 GCA_964492475.1 uncultured Syntrophomonas sp.
GTTCTCTTGCCTCGTTTTTTTTGCAAGCGATCAAAAACGAGGCAAGAGAACCGTCCCCATGCCTCGCCTTTGTCTCACTTGTCTCTACAATTCGCTTCTAGAAATCTCCTCGATAAAAACGTCCACCAGCTTGGGATCAAATCTGGTACCAGCACAGGCCTTAATTTCCTGAAGAGTTTCTTCTTTTGATAGAGCTTGCTGGTAGGGGCGGCCGTGGCGAACTACGTCATAGGTATCGGCAATAGCCAAAATTCGAGCCAGCAAAGGTATACTGTCACCTTTTATCTCCAGTGGATAGCCGGTTCCATCCCAGTTTTCATGGTGGGTGAGTATGGCCTCCGCTATAGGAGCTAGTTCGGGAGCTGATAGGGCAATCCGATAACCAATTTCCGGATGTTTCTTTACGGTATCCCATTCTTCTTCTGATAGTCCGGTTTCTTTTTCCAATATACTTGGCGGTATGGCAATCTTACCGATATCATGCAGGGAAGCTAGTAATTTTAAATTAGCTATCTCACTATTATTTAATCCAACTTTGTAGCTGACCGCTTCCAGTATTTGATGCAAACGATCAGTATGTTCTCTAGTTTCATGACCCCTGCTCCACAGGGTTTCTTCCAAAGAATTAATAAACGAATTCCTGGTACTCCTGTTTTCCAGCAGTTTATTTCGGTACATGCGTTCTTCCGCTTCTTTCTCTATTTCAGCAATGTCCTGTTCGCAACTCTCTTTGGTTGCCATTCCCAGAGCAATACTCAACTTCATATTAGCAGTTTCCACTTTCTGGCAGTTCTCTTTGATACGTCGACAGATATTCCTGGCTACCTGAGCGCTGGTTTTAGGCAGCAGGGCAATAAACTCATCTCCTCCCACCCGGGCGATAATATCTTCCTGGCGACACGAAACCCGAAGTACTTCCGACACTTTTTGCAGGGCCACATCACCCTGTTTATGTCCAAAGGCATCATTTATCAATTTCAACCCATTTAAATCCCCCATGACTATTGTGAGCGGCAGCTGCCTTTTGGTATCCAATCTCTTCAGCTCTTCTTCATAAAAGGCACGGTTGTATAATCCGGTTAGACTATCATTAAAACTTAAATATCTAATTTTATCCTCGGCCTGTTTCCGGTCAGTTATCTCTTCACAAACTAACATGGCCTCCAGGAAATTACCCGCTTCATCCATCAGGGGATCAACGCGATAATAAATCCATACGTCCTTTCCCCATCTGGTGATTATCCGCAATTCCCCGTTGGCACTTTCACCGTTAGTACATAACTCCAACAAGTCGTCTAATATCGGGAGTATTTCTAAATTGTCTTTAGAAAATATGTTTAATTGTTGGATTTCTTGTGGAGATGAAGCACCCAGAATATCTACCATGGCTGAATTAACATCAGTAACGTTACCTTGCCGATCAAATTTGCACAATCCAATAGGATTTCTTTCAAATAAATTTCTGTATTTAGCTTCGCTTTCTTCCAATTTTTGGCGAGCCTGTTTCTGGGAGCTTATATCCTGTCCCAAACCGATCATTCTCAAGGTGCGGCCCTGGTTATCCTGGAAAACCAGCTTGCCGGTGATAAGCAGCCATATATAAACATCCTGTCCATTCTTTACCCGCGCTTCAACCGAAAAATGTGGCGCTTTCCCTTCCAGATAAAGCTGCAGAGCTTCACTTAAAGTCAAGAAATCCTGGGGATGAAAATAATTCTTCCACCAGTTAGTCGATAATTCCTTCTCATTCCAGTCATAACCCAGAACATTGGCCCATTTATCATACATGAAGAATTTTCCTGAAATCATGTTCCATTCCCACATGCATTCGTTAGCTCCCCAGAGCGCTAGTTGCAGTTGTTCTTCACTATTTTTTAGCAAGGCATTGGTTTCCAATAGAGTTTCATGATATTCATTAAGCTGGGTATTCAATTCTTCTATTTTTTCGTAGCCACGGTGTAGTTCCTCATATTGTTTTTCCATTTGGACCTCCACCATCTTCTGATCATTAATGTCTCGGGCTCTCAATAGAACTACTGGAGTATCATCTCCGTCATAAATTAATCTCCCTACTACTTCAAACCATACCGATCCGCCATCCCTTTTCCGGTATCTAAGTTCACCCGATGCCTCACTGGTTTCCAGAGTATGATTGAATATTTTCAGCAGCTTATCTTTATCTTCTGAATAAACCATATCAATTATTTTAAAGTTATTACTTCCAACAATATCTTCTTCACGATAATCCAGAATATTGGATATGGCCGGATTAACATATAAGCACTCGCTTCCGTCTATACTATGTAAAGAAATAATATCACAGGCATTATCAGCTAATAGTCGATATTTTTTTTCCATCTGCTGCAGAGTCTCTACCAAACCCTGCCTATCCTCATGGGCTAATTGAAGCTCATTGACTTTATGACGCATCTGCAATATGTCTGCTTTTAATTCTTCCTTTATATTATTCCTGCTATCCATTGCTACACCTCAAATGCCCATTTTCCGAATTTATCCTTTATTAGGGACTTATCTATCATTATAAACGTAATTGATCATTTTTAAAAGACTTTTTAGTATTTTTTCCGTATATAAGTCCTAATATTATTTCGCCATAGTCCCATGATAAAATGTTTATATCTATAGAATATACCATTATCATGTTTTTTAAAAAACAAAGAAATATATCTTTAATCCACTTTTTTATCTCCTCGCAAAAAGTATTTCGTAAATTTGAATGCAAAATTATCAGTCTCCGCCCATGCCTCCAAAATATTTATGTTTTCAATTTTATTGTTTATGCAGGTTGAATCAATTTATTCCAGCGACATTGATACATATATTCCTAAATTTATAGAAAATAAAAAACAGCCGTACCCGGCTATTTTATACTATTTTGTTAATATTATCCACTAATTTTTATGATTCAGTGCTTAATTCCCTAACCAGTTTTCTTAAAGCTCTTTTCTCAATGCGGGACACATATGATCTGGATATCCCCATCTTGCGAGCTATCTCTCTCTGCGGTTCTTTCAACCCATTAAATATCCCATAGCGCATCTCAATAATTTCACGTTCCCTTTTGCTCAGCACATCGATCTTGGACAATATTTTTTCTCCCTGCAGTTTCATATCCACCATATCTATTATTTCATTGTCTTCAGCCAGAATATCAATCAAGGCTATTTCATTGCCTTCCTTGTCATAACCAATCGGGTCGTATATGGAAACTTCGGTTCGTTTTTTTTTCAGGTTCCGCAAATGCATCAGGACTTCAATGTTAATTCCTTGATATGCGTAATCTTTAAAACGGTCCCATTAATCAGAAATTGCTGGTATGGATTGTGGGTTTAGATTTAAGCTAAGAGTAACTTTTACTCCTGGCAATTCATCTATCTTATGATTCGTAGTATTTATTCTGCCTGTAACCAAGACTTGTGAAATAAGACTTCTTATGATTGACTGCTTTGAATCAAAGTCAATATCATCTAACCCATCTGCAATGCTTTTTGACACCTGATATAATTCCGCGAAAATCTGACCTGAATTATTTGATACCTGCAGGGTTTTCTCTATTTCTATTTTGCGGTTGATTAAAAATAGCCTTTGCTTTTTTAAATACTGTAACTTTCCATTTATATCTTCGTCAAGATCTAAGGAACCGCTGGCGAGTGCGTCAACTAAAGATTTGCGTCCTTTATCTATGCTCTGCAGTCGCCCATTGATATTTTCTAGTTCATTAGTCAACCCTTCTTGAATAGGTAGATTATTCCTAGCTTCCATCAGAATTTCATCGGGATTTTGCAGTAATTTCTTTACTTTTTCCCATACATTATACTCCAGGCTATCTGCGTTAATCGATTTGATGGGGATACAACCAGAAATACGATTAGTAGATGGTGACTTTGTACAAGTATAGTATCGCACTTTTTTGCCCCAATTGTTTTTAAATGCACCTCCCATCGGTGTGCCGCAATCCAAACATGTAACAATACCCGATAGCAGGTAGTCTTGCTTTCCTCTTTTAGCCCATAATCTTTTAGATTCCTTTAATACTTCTTGAGTTTTGTCCCATGTTTCCTTATCAACTATAGGCGGTACCGGTATAATTATTGGTTTATCTGTGTTTCTTCTATATGGCCATTCGCCGTAATACGCCGGGTTAAGCAAAATCTGTCTTACTGTTTGCCGATACCAGAATGGTTTTCCTCTCTTTGTTGGAATACCGGATTCTGTAAGATGTATCGCTATCGCAGCAGGACTCATATTATCCTTAGTAAGAGCATGATAAATATATTTTACAACTTCGGCTTCTTTCTGATTAATCCGAACCCCATTCTGGGCATCATAGTTATAGCCGAATAAACAAAAATTTACCGGCATGCCACCCTGTTTTGCTTTTTGATTTTTTCCTCTAATCATTCGTTCTTTAATTTTTTCTCTTTCATACTCAGATACAGCACCTTTGATTGAATAAAACATCCTGCCTTCAGGCGAGTCTATCCATTCAAAATTAATAAAAACTAATGTTACACCGGCATTCTCAAATTCTTCTGTAAGCAAAAGCTGGTGCGATAATTTTCGGCTAAACCGATCTGGATCAAGTATGATAACAGTATCTATTAGTCCTTGTTTTATGTTGTTTCTAAGTTTTTCTAATCCTGGGCGATCTAATGTGCTCCCTGTAATTCCTTCGTCAAAATACTCGTTAATAATAGTGGCTCCCAGTTCTTCGGCCCTTGTCCTGCAAGCTTCAGCTTGGTCTGCCAAACTATAACCATGTAGTGCTTGTTCTTCAGTACTAACTCTTATATAAATTGCAGCCCTCATTTTTTGCCCTCCCTAGCTTGTCCTTGTTACAATAGACTATCTCCAAATATCCAATTTGAGCCGTCTTGTCTTACGCAAAGCCTTTATAAATTGTGTTGCTCCGCCTATTCTGATTACACGGTCGATGGGATCTGTTTTTTAATAGTTTCTTGGTCTTTTTTTTCTAGGTATTTTTGAACGGCTAATTTTCCTAATATCCTATAGGCATTCTGAAGCCCATCCCCACCATTGCATACCACGGTTATATTTGTTTTGTTTGTACGCTGATTTTTTTCCAACATAAACCCTCCTTCGCTATAAATATTTATGAAATTACATTTTTTTTTAAGCTGGTAATGTTTTCCCGATATTAGTCGATACCCATAAAAAAAACCCGGCCTGTGCCGGGTGATAAAGAAAGCTTCGTGAAATATTAACGGATAAGCTTCTAATTGCTTGATATTCGCGTTTTTATTGGTTTGCTTAGGGGGAAATCCCTAGATGCTTGAAAATGTGTACCAAAAATTCGGTTTTTGATTTTTGGTCCAAAACACTTGTTTTATAGTTATATAAGTTATATTATATATATAAGATATATAATTTATATAAAAGAGGTGGAATAATGAGCGATTTAGTTATAGTGGGGATTGAGTTGTCTGAAAGTGAGGATAATGCTTTAAGAGTAGAAGCTGCCAAAGCAGGGCTTTCAAAAAGAAAGTTTGCCCGGCAGATCGTGGTGGAATGGTTAGATGAAAACCACGTTAAGAATGTGCGGGAGATTTTTAATGACATTCTGCATGGAATAGTCAGCAATACTCAAGAAGGCTCGGATGAACGGAATGAACTTCTGGATTCTCTGCTGGCTGTATCTGATGGATGCGGTGAACTGGTTAAGTTGACTATAAAAGCAGAATCAACCGGAGTGAGTCAGGATAAAACTGAAGTAATCTCAAAAATTGGCTTTAACCGCAATAAAATCAACGATTTTTGTAAGATACATGGAATTACCCCTCTCCCCCTTAAGCCAGTTGATGTACTAGCTTTTGAATTGGTCGATGAATATAGGCCTGGGAAAAAGTAAAGACCGCCTTAAAGACGGTCTTTACTTATACTTTACTGGTCTTCTTTTAGGAATTTTATTTCTTGGCTAATTTTTGTGATTTTAGCATCTAATCGGTCAAGATCTTCTTCCGGAGCATCTCTGTAGATATTTAGAAGTTTAATCTGTTCTACTTCCATAACTTCGATTAATTTGTTCATACCTCAACCTCCTATTCTTTATCTAAAAGGATTTTAGAATAGCGCCATTTGACCAGTATCGGTTTTTTTGACTACCTCTATTGGAATAAAGCCTGGCTCGGTATAACCGGATAGCCAGTTCCACCAAGACTTGATATGGTGGATTTCCTCGGCGGATATTATTTTATAGCCACCTTCCACCTTAAACCCTGCTTGCTCCATTCCCGTAAGCACCTTATCCTGGGTTTCCAGTAGTCTATCCAGAAGGTATTGTCTGCCCAACTGGTTGATGCCGCCCATGGTTACTTTAGAGGGATTGCGAGCTTTCCTGGTAGTTGGTAAAGCCGTTTTACGGTCTATTGGCACTGGTTCCCGATATATCGGATTGGCTACGGTATCAAGAATGGTCTGCCGGTATTCCAGCAGCGGCAGCAACCATTGGTAGCCGTTTTTAGTTAAGTTGATCAGTGATTTATCCTTGGTCACTACAAAACAGGTTATACAGCCCATCCTGCCTCCATTAAACAAAGTATCGTCAAAGGAAGATGCCCGATAGAGTTCCTTCAATGGTTCAAGATTAGCTCCCCAAGGTATGCCTTCTTGCAGATATTCCCATACTTTGTTTGTGGTTAACTGGACTATGGGGGCGTATGAATATATGCCCGGGCTGGTTGTATAACCGTATTTGGTGCTACTTTCAAACTTCTTTATGGATGTTTCCCGGCTGACGCTTTCATCATAACGGGTGCCGATTACATTGATCATCTGTCCGTTATAAGCTAACTCTTTTTCCAGCCGCTGCATGGGTTTGAGTTTCAACCTACTGGTACACCAGCGTTTAACTGGTCCTCCTTGCGGTGGTGTATAACCCTTGCCAATTAGATTGACGAAAAATCTTTCCGGCATTGTGGGCTGGACCATATGCAGCGATACAGGTAATCCAGTTGATTCTATATACCTTGCAATGTCCCTCATGTTTTTACGCATTATATTCAACATGAGCGGGATTTCAATACCGGTGTCTGAAGTTACCAAATGAATAGGCCGCTGCCATGGATTTGAGTTTAATTGACTTAATGCCGTTAAAATGGCTTTTACCATAAAGGTTGAGTCTTTACCCCATGAAACAGCTAGCTTCCAGGGTATTCCTTCCATGGCTGGATCGCGATAGGTGTCTATAATGTCTTTGATTACTCCGTTTATCTCGGTAAGGTTGTGGACGGTGGCCACTGCCGGTAAAGGTTCTTTTGTGCCGGCTGCCAGACTCAAACACCATTTAAGCTGATCTTCGTAAAATGACCAGTCCTGGTCTTCAATATCCCTTGGTTCGCACCATTGTACTAATTCAAATAGGTAGCTGATTCGGTTGCGCAGTTCTACGATGCCCAAAAGACCAATGTCTTTATTGGTCTGGCCACGATAATACGGCATACCGTCACATTGCATTTCCTCAAAGGATATAGTGTTTTTGATTTCCTGGGTTTGGGCATCCCACTCTGCCTGGGTTAATATAGGTGCCATGGCCCGAAGTGATAGCATTCCTCGGCGTGTATCTTTGATGATTTGCTCGATATCGCCGAGATCGAATAAGGTTTCTTCCATTTTCCGCTCCTTTCTACCCGGCTAAAGCCGGATTTTTCGCCGGCCTAAGCCTAATAAAAAGGGTTAACAAATTATGATGTTTTGGATATAATAATAGACAAGAGGTTCCTGAGCGCTAACTCAGAAACCCCTCTCGCCAGTAGGAAGTTGACTACAACTCCTGGTGCGACTAATCTTCAAACATCAAAGAGGTTGGCTAGTGCATATGTACTAGCCTATTTTCTTTGATTGAGCTGGTGCACTAGGCCGGCCACAGCTATAAGTAATAACAATAATGTGCATACTTCTGTGAAGCTCATACCTACCACCCCCTCTCCTGGTATCTACACCAGGAGCCGAGGGCACATTCCTCTGGCTTTGTCTATTCTGCAGAGCAATTACCCTGCAAACCTTGTTTACTACGGACAGAAAAATTTCTTAGTAATAATCCAGAACCCTTTTCTCTTCCCTGGTGAAATATTTCTGACGCAGCTTTT
>CAZBKS010000081.1:0-8040 GCA_964492475.1 uncultured Syntrophomonas sp.
ACTGCCTGCGGTTGTCGTTCGCATCTTCAATTCCTACGGCCCGGGCGAGTATCCTGGCCCTTTTCGCAATGTTATCGCCAACTTTATGTGGGCGGCCCTTCATGGGGACCCTCTGGTTATCACGGGAAGCGGGTACGAGACCAGGGATTTCACGTTTGTAAAGGACACAGTGAAAGGACTTATACTGGCTGCGGCAACAGAGAAAGCCTACGGACAGGTGTTCAATATTGGAACCGGGCAAGAGACTGCGATTCTGGAATTGGCCCGTAAAATTATCGCTTTAACCAAATCCGGATCAGATGTGGTTTTTGGCCGGAGCCGGACCTGGGACGGCATATGCCGGCGCAGAGCCAACATCAGCAAGGCCAGAGCCGTTCTGGGCTATGAACCTGCTTTCACTTTGGACACGGGACTAAGCTCCACTCTCGCCTGGTTTGAAGAACTCCGCTCCCAACCGGGTCACAAGCTATTTTTGAAAAAAGACGGGTTCCAATAATAGACATCCCGCTGAATTTTACACAAATGCTTATAGAATTAACAGTTTATGAGGGGCACAATAGCATATTTTTATCAGCGATGAATCTTGACAACGGGGAGCGCAAAAGGTTTGGGCAATAAACAACCATGTGTCGAAAATGTGCCTGGTGCGTTAGAATAAGAATAAGGCAGAAAAAACATATGCCTCCAAAGTACGGAGGCTTCTTCATTCAAACTGGTCGGGGCGACAGGATTTGAACCTGCGGCCTTCTGATCCCAAATCAGACGCGCTACCAAGCTGCGCCACGCCCCGAACTTATTTATGATAACATCTGTACCTTTGAGATGTCAATTCAATTCAGACGCCGATATGCTTTAAGTTTTGTATTGCGTTTTTAGGGGAAGAGGTGCTCGATGGGTCTTTACATTGACAAGCTAAACTTCATACCAATCACGCTTTGAAAAGTTGTTTACAGGTTTTTTGCAGTTGAACCATTATTACATACAGAGATAAGAAAAAAAGAATCCGATCCCAGTTCTTCTTTAAGTGCGATGAACAGACAAAGTAAGTCTCGTATATATGGTAAAAGTGTATAAAGCCACCGAAAAATAGGGATAAAAGCAATAAAATATTGACAAAAAATGGAAGGAAATAGAGCTGGCACTGTTGAAGTATATAATGAAAATATATTTCGAGGGTGTGATTAACAATGAGTAATGATGCAACCTGGAGTATCAACTGGCAGAGCGCTCTGGAAAAGATACAGGAGCATAATTTAAGTGCTGCGCTGGAGATTATTCTTGAAATGGTCGGTTATGAACCAGATAATATTACCTTGATTAATCTTCTAGCCGATTGTTATTACTACCTGGGTGAATTCGATCGGGCCAAAGCTTGTTGGGAAGAGGTTTTAAGAATCAACCCGTCCAACCAGGAAGCGAAAAATAAAATGGGCCGTTATAAGACTCCGTCCTTCCAATCCTGGGTAAAACGCTACAAGCATGCACTGTATAATATTGAACAAAAAAATTACGAAGCAGCCTTAAAATCACTGCGCGAGCTTTTGGAAGAAAATGATGGTTTTGTCAGCGTATATCAGTTTTTGGGTTTGTGTTATATGGCTTGTGCTGAATATGATCAGGCCAGGATAGTATGGAAAAAAGGTCTGGAAAGGGATATCAGCAATGAGATGCTCTTGGATTATCTGAACATGACCCCCGGTACCAATAATATAATTTTGACGACAGATCTAAAAGAACCCCAGACCAGTATGAAGAAAGATCGTATAAAAATTCCCTATCAAAAAGCTGCTCTGGCATTGGCTGCTGCGGTCTGTTTGATCCTGCTGGCAAAAGCAGGAATAACGCCAAATCAGGGAAGCCCGGTTGGAAAACAGGATACGCTGTCAAGTGAGGTAGCTGCCCATGAGGTCAAATCTCAAAACACGGCACAGGATACTCCGGTGTTATCTGATAAATTATTAATTGATGAGGAAGGCAGCCGGGGAGGTTCGGATTACGATCTGGAAAAAGAAAAAACTTATTACCAGGAAGGATACCAGGCCTATCGTGATGGCAATTTGAAGAAAGCGATGAGTAATCTGGGAGTAGTAGTAACCATGAATACAGGAAACTATCTTAACCGGGAGGCGCTGTATTATCTAGCCCGAACCTGTTATCTGCAGAAAAACTATGAAGAGGCTGAGCAGTATTACCTGCAATACCTAGAGCAATTTCCAGGAACTAATTACTACGACGACAGCCTTTTCTATTTGGGGGTTGTATATAAAGCAACCGGCCAAACAGAAAAAGCAGTACAGGCTTTGGAGGAAATGCAAAAAATATCTCCCAATTGCGGATATGAATCGTCAGAGTTTTTTAAAACAGTAATGAAAGACAAATAAGCCGGCAGTGGAAAAAAAACAATTAGAGAATAATGTGTGTATCCTGGGCTGTTAATGATAAGTTGGCAGCCCTGCTTGCTGAAGAGCACTTTGGTGCCGGGCAGCGAACCTTTATTAGAAACCGGAAGGCGATTATTAAAATCGTATGGGCAAGAAAATTTGCTTCTATGCAATCTATTAATGATGTAAAATGAAAAATTAACAACATAAATTATAAGATAAATATCATAATTAAATAAAAAAGATAGTACAAATATCCCTTGTAATCTGGTATCTTTTATTTAAGATAGATGACTAAATTGCATGGGAATGGTAATAATGAATAAAAAGACCATATTGTCGCTGACGGTAATTATGCTAATGATATCCTGGCTTTCCGGGTGTTCTTCGGATGAGACCGGTAGTGTTAATAATAATGATAAACAAACCGAGGTTATGCAGGCACTTGACGAAACTGTTACCAGCACCAAGGAGGAAGAGGGAGCCAATACTGCCAATGAGGACTTGGCAGAAATGCGGCACTGGAAATATGGTGTAAACGGCCCTGCCGCCAATCAATCAGCCGGGTCAGGTTCGGAAAATCAGCTTGATATTTCGGCCAGCAGTATTGCTTCGTCTGCTAGTACAGCTGAGCAGTTGAGTGCTTCTTATCAGAGTGAAGTTGTAACCATACAGTTGCTTACTGAAGATGAAATGGATGCCATAATAAATAAATTATTAAGTCTGGGATACCTGGGATCCAAAACAGTATCCGAATCGGAGTTTAAAGAGGCCCTAAAAAAATTTCAGGCAGATAATAAATTGGCGGCATCAGGGGTTTTGGATTCCCCAACCCTGTCCTTATTAAAGACAGAATAATAAAAAATTAATTTCTTTGCACTTGGAGGCTTGACTTCAGAGGGGATAATTAATTATCCTATTAAGAGAAGCAAATTGAGTGCGGAAGTAGCTCAGTGGTAGAGCATCGCCTTGCCAAGGCGAGGGTCGAGAGTTCGAATCTCTTCTTCCGCTCCATTTAAAAAATGTGCCTCGGCCAACTGCCGGGGTGTTGTATTTTTCACTAAATTAGGGTAAATTCTTTAAAGGGCTCAATCAGCTTATTTTTTTATTGCGTTAATGATTGGCATTAATAATAAATCGAATATTTTAAAACAATGAGGTTAGGAGGAGCGTAAATGAACGCGAGGGTAGAAAAAATCGATAATGGTGAAGCATTCCTGGAAATAGAGGTAAGCGCGGATAAGCTCGAAGAAGGAATGGAGCATGCTTATCGTACCGTGGTCAAGCAGGTTACGGTACCTGGATTCAGGAAAGGCAAGGTGCCGCGCCAACTTTTAGAAGCTTATTATGGCAAGGAAGTTCTTTATCAGGATGCCATGGAACATGTTATTCCAGGGGTATATGACAAAGCCGTAAAAGATCTGGAACTTAAGGTAATGGGACAGCCTGAATTCGATTTTGATATCGAAACTATTGAAGAGGGCAAAACTTTTACTTTGAAGGCTGCAGTAGCGATTGAGCCCGAAGTAGTGCTGGGCGAAACAGATGGCCTTCAGATAAATGTTCCTGAATTTTCAGTCAGCGATGAAATGATTGAAAACAGGTTAAATGATATGCGTTCCTCTTATGCTCAAATGGTTGAAAAGACTGAAGCCAGTGAAATGGGGGATACAGTTACCATAAACTTTGAGGGTTTTATCGATGGAGTGCCATTTGAAGGAGGAACCGGAGAGGATTATCAGCTGGCTCTGGGTTCCAATACCTTTATACCTGGTTTTGAAGAGCAGCTGACCGGTTTAAAAGCGGGGGAAGAAAAAGACGTGCAGGTTAGTTTCCCGGAAGACTACCAGGCCGAAGAATTAGCCGGCCAACCGGCAGTTTTCAAAGTTAAAGTGAAGAATGTGCAGACCAAACAAATTCGGGAATTGAATGACGAATTTGTTCAGGAAGTCAGCGAATGTGAAACAGTAGCGGAGCTGAGAGAGGATATTAGAAAAAACCTGACTGAAATGAAGGAAGCTAATCGCAAAGATACACTGCGCCAGGCAGCGGTAGAAAAAGCTCTGGAAACATGCCAGGTGGTGCTCGCACCGTCAGCTATAAGATCTCAGGCGACTGTTATGACCCAGCAGCTGGAGCAGCGCCTCTTATCGCAGGGAATACCCCTGGAACAATATTTGGAAATAACTAACAGCAGCATTGAGGTACTGATAAATTCATTAATGCCGGAGGCAGAGAAGCAGCTTAAGACTAATTTTATGCTGGAAAAATTAATTGATGAAAAAGGTATAGAGATTGATGATGAAGAATTAGATATATATATCAACGATATGGCTGAGAAAATGAGCATGGAAGTTGAAGAAGTTCGTAAGAACATCGAAGGTATGACCGAAAATATTCGATACAATCTTAAGATGGATAAAGCGGTTGACTACTTGGTCCAACATGCTGTAGTTACTACAGAGACTCCTGCAGCAGAACAGGATGTCAAGAACGTTGAAATTATCGAGAACGCAGCAGAAAATATGGAAGCTGGAGAATAAAATACTACTAGCAGGTGAGATTAATGAATAGTTTTAGAGAGGTGAATTGCATGTCTTATTTGGTACCCATGGTGGTAGAGCAGACCAACCGAGGAGAAAGATCGTATGATATATATTCCCGATTATTGAAAGACAGGATTATTTTTCTGGGGAGCGCTATAGACGATACCGTTGCCAACCTGGTAATTGCGCAGCTGTTGTTTCTAGAAGCAGAAGATCCGGACAAGGATATCGCTCTATACATTAACAGTCCGGGAGGTTCGATCAGCGCCGGGATGGCCATATATGACACTATGCAGCATATCAGAGCCGATGTATCAACTATATGTGTTGGGCTGGCAGCAAGTATGGGGGCCTTTTTGCTTGCCGCCGGGGAAAAGGGAAAACGTTATTCCTTGCCTAATGCTGAGATAATGATTCATCAACCCAGTGGCGGCACTCAGGGGCAGGCTACAGATATTGAGATTCACGCCAAAAGAATAATAAAGATGCGAGAATCTTTGAATCGCATTATGGCTGAAAGAACCGGTCAAGCATTAAATAGAATCGAGCAGGATACTGAAAGAGATTACTTTATGACTGCCCAGGAAGCTGCAGAATATGGTATTATTGATGAAGTAATGGGTCGTCCGAAGGGCATTAGTAAGAAAAAATAGTGCTACTACCTGGAAGAGGGGTGAATATATGCATAAATACGGGGACGATAAAGGACAATTAAAGTGTTCATTTTGTGGCAAAACCCAGGATCAGGTTAAGAAATTGGTAGCTGGCCCAGGTGTTTATATTTGTGACGAATGCATTGAATTGTGCAATGAGATAATCGAAGAAGAATTGGCAGAAGACCTGGGCCTGGAACTGGGGGACATCCCCAAGCCCCTGGAGATAAGGGAAACCCTGGATGACTATGTAATAGGCCAGGATACTGCCAAAAAATCACTGGCGGTGGCAGTATATAATCACTATAAAAGAATTAATCTGGGAATGAAATTGGATGATGTAGAATTGCAAAAAAGCAACATCATGATGCTGGGACCGACTGGGAGTGGTAAGACGCTACTGGCTCAGACTCTGGCCAGAATATTAAATGTGCCTTTTGCCATTGCAGATGCCACCTCACTTACGGAGGCTGGTTATGTAGGAGAAGATGTTGAAAACATTCTGCTAAAACTTATCCAGGCTGCTGATTATGATATTGAAAAAGCCGAGAAAGGCATCGTATATATAGACGAGATAGACAAAATAGCACGCAAGACCGATAATCCCAGCATTACCCGGGACGTTTCCGGTGAGGGAGTTCAGCAGGCTTTGCTAAAAATACTGGAAGGTACAGTAGCCAGTGTTCCTCCTCAAGGTGGCAGAAAGCATCCTCATCAAGAGTTTATACAGATAGATACCAGCAATATTCTTTTTATCTGCGGAGGAGCATTTGAAGGCATAGATAAAATCATTCAAAACCGCGTAGGACAAAAGGTTATGGGGTTTGGCGCCGACATTAAAGCCAAAGAGGAAAAGAAAATAGGAGAAATCCTGGAAATGATATTGCCCCAGGATCTTTTGCGCTATGGTCTTATACCGGAATTTGTGGGTAGAGTGCCGATAATAGTAACCCTGGATGCCTTGGATAAGGAAACCTTGATAAAAATCTTAACCGAACCCAGGAATGCTCTGGCGAAACAATACAAGAAATTATTGGAACTTGACGGTGTTGACCTGGAATTTATGGACGACGCTCTGGACGCCATTGCTGAAGAGGCACTGCGCAGGAATACCGGGGCTCGTGGTCTTAGGGCTATAATTGAGGATGTCATGCTGGAGGTCATGTATGAGGTGCCTTCCCGTATTGATATTACTAAAGTTCTGGTAACCAGAGATGTTATTGCCAAGAAGGAAAAACCTTTGCTGGTAACTGTTGATGCCAGAAGGAAAGTAAACTAAATAAATTAATAAAAACTTTATATAACAAATAAAAAGGCGGTAATAACCGCCTTTTTATTGGCCTATAGAGTCGGCAAAATGGCAGATGTATGACAACGTTTTGGGAAAGGCAGTGAAAGCTGCCTTTTTTTTCTGCTTATATTACCTTATTCAACTGACTTTGCAGGGAATAATAAAAACAATAGTTTACAATTCGTATAAATTTATCGACCAGTATGATAATTAGCAACACCCATCTGGCGAGAGTATCAAGCCGTTCCGACAGCGACCTGCAGAGAAAGGAAAGAGCGCATGAACAGTATATTCATGGATTATGGACCTATTTTGTACATGATACAATTATTTTTTGCTATAGTAATAGGTGTTTATTTCTGGAATCTCTTAAAGAATCAGCAAACAAAAAAATATGGCCTGGGAAAAGAGTCGGAGAGAGAAAACGGTAAATTAAAAGAAATGCGGAATATTAGGCTTACCGAACCGCTGTCCAGCCTGACCCGTCCAACCGACATGAAGGATGTTATTGGGCAGGAGGAAGGGGTGGATCTGTTGCGTGCTGCTTTATGCGGTCCCAACCCACAGCATGTCATTATCTATGGCCCCCCAGGGGTCGGTAAAACTGCGGCGGCCCGGTTAGTTCTGGAAGAGGCTAGGCGGGCGGAAGTATCACCTTTTACTAAGGAAGCCAAATTTGTGGAAATCGATGCCTCTATTACCCGTTTTGATGAGCGGAATATAGCCGATCCTCTGATTGGGTCGGTACATGATCCGATTTACCAGGGAGCAGGATCAATGGGATCGGCAGGTATACCTCAGCCCAAGCCCGGTGCATGCACCAAAGCCCACGGGGGCGTGTTGTTTGTTGATGAAATTGGTGAATTGCATCCCATGCAGATGAATAAACTGCTTAAAGTGTTGGAGGATAGAAAAGTTCTGCTGGAGAGTGCTTACTATAGTGAAAACGATAGAAATATTCCGGGTCATATACACGATATATTTCAAAATGGTCTGCCGGCTGATTTTCGTCTGGTAGGGGCTACCACCAGAATGCCTACCGAATTATCCCCGCCCCTTCGTTCCAGGTGCATGGAAGTATTTTTCAAACCTCTGGATAAAGAGGATATCAAATTAATCGTAATAAATGCTGTCAATAAAGTCGATATACAGATTATTGACGATGCGGT
>CAZBKS010000082.1:0-7958 GCA_964492475.1 uncultured Syntrophomonas sp.
GTTTTGCAGCACCACGAACACCAGGATGGCAGGGGTTATCCATTAAAATTGGCTGCAAGCAAGATTCATCTATTCTCAAAAATTATTGCGGTGGCAGATGTGTTCGACGCCATGACTTCTGAACGTCCCTATCGCGGTAAAATGGCTATTTTTCAGGCCATGAATGAGATTTTTATCAGCAGCGTAAACCATCTCAATCCAGAGGTGGTAAGTAAGCTGAGAACTTATGTTTTGAGCATCTGCCCGGGAGCATCAGCTCTTTTAAATAATGGGGATATAGGACGGATAATTATGATGAATACCGACGAACCAACCCGGCCGCTGATACAATTAGGCGATCAGTTTATAAACCTGAGGGAACACAGGGATTTGTGGGTTATGGATGTCATTATGTAGAATAAGTCAAGGGGACGATTCCTTCATTTTATGGTTCCTCGTTCCCTGATAGTATGCTGGCCCCCGGGCAAGTGAAATGCGCTGCTGTTCACCTCCGCTGAGCCTGGAAGGAAAGTGGCCGATCTCTCAGCCAGACCTACTTGGGCTAATACCTTTAGAGGCAAGTAGATTTTTTACCAGGCCGGCTGCCAGTTCAACGTTTTTCCCGCCAGTAAGGTCGGACTTCCAAAGTGCTCAGTATTTGTCCGGGATATTATCATGCATTGGAATGAAACGAGCTGAGATAAGGCTAATGATTCCTAACATGGCAGCCGCAATAAATACCGCCTGGTATCCCAGGGAGGCCCATAACAATCCCCCGCACAGGGGGACGGTCATGGATACTGCGTGGTCCAGGGTTATACCCACTGATATGCTGGGTGCCAGGTCACCGGGTGCTTCAGCTATTCGGTTCAAGTAAGTAACCCGGGCTATGGCAACTGCAAATAACAGCTGATCGGTAACGAAACAAATCATTATTAATATCATCGCGATATGATTTGAAAACAGCTGCTGGGCAGAAGCATAGAGGATGCATAATGAAGTTTCTAATAATGCATCAATCGATAACACGGTCCGCTCACCCCAGATATCTATGGCCCGGCCTAACAAGGGGCGGAAAATCAGGCCAATAAGGGTAGCAATTATACCAAGCAGGGCAAAGGTTGCTACCCCGCAGTGAAAGACTTTTATCAATACCCAGGGGGCAAAAGTTAAAAATACC
Source organism: uncultured Syntrophomonas sp. (assembly GCA_964492475.1). Lineage (GTDB taxonomy): Bacteria > Bacillota > Syntrophomonadia > Syntrophomonadales > Syntrophomonadaceae > JAAYJK01. The sequence continues at coordinate 1,160 of CAZBKS010000082.1, forward strand.
TGCTTGCGAGCTCCAAAAATCATGTTAAGCACATAAAAAAGGGTATATTTGCGTTTCAAAAGCAGTTTTTGGGCCGGTCTTTTTACCGGTTCCGGTTTTATCCGGTACAGGAGCAGGGCTGCCATGAAGGTGCAGATGCCGGCCAGGCCAAATATTACCGGAAAAGAAAAGCTGTAAAAGGAAACTCCGAAATATACTACGACCAATCCTATGAGAAGCCCCAGGGCTTCCAGGGCGCCCAGGTTTCCCATAAGTTTGCCTTCATGTCCTGGTTCAGCCAGGCGCAGGGCGATAGAGGATTTTACTACCATGTAAACGTGGGCCCCGGTGCTCCAGATCAGCATCCATATTACTACCATGGTCATATTGGGAGCCAGCCAGCCCTGTCCCCATAGTGATAAAGCCAATAAGAGAGCAGTCAGGACAGCAATTCTGGTGTCAGGCAGAAACATGAACAAAGTAAATATAAAAGCACATAGAAACCCTGGCAGCTCGCGGGGAAATTCCAAAGCTCCTCGGGCTACTTCATCTACATGATGTACCTGGGCCAGGTAGTTGTTGAAAGAAGGATCATATAGACCCGAATAAAGACCGAACAAGCAGCTGGCGGCAGCAAAAAGAAATAGCGGGGTTAAGATTGATTTGTTTAAACGGGACATAATTGCTGCTCCTTTAAAGTATTGACTTAACCATTGTATACCCTCTAAAGGCGGCTGGGAAGCGAAAAGATAATGGAAAGTTCACCACCCTTTCAAACTGACTAAACATACTGAAAAATAACTTCAAATTAAACACGATACATAACGGGAAATACTTTAAAGGCTTAATCAGATTTAAATACCCGGGGAAGATGACCGGGGCTAGGAATATTATAGGGCTTTTCTTCAGTGGCTGGCTTTGCTTGGGCGGCCAAGCTTCTGATTAACGAGTGTTCATTAAGAACAGTACGAGAAGTGTAAAAACTAAAATTTGTTAATAGCAATTGAAACCGGATCCGACAGAATACTTAAGGCAGGGGTGTAGGCCAGATCCAAGTTGTATAAATCATCAATTTTACATCTGGCAGTAAGGGCGGTAGCAATAGTATCTATGCGTTTGCCTGCACCCGGATAGCCTACAATCTGTCCTCCTAGGAGCCGGCGGCTGTTTTTGTCTACGGTCAATTTGACGTAAATACGCCCGGAATCGGGAAGATAAGGAGCTCGGGTGCGGGCTTTAATAGTCTGGCTTATATATTCAATGCCTAATTTTTGGCATTCATACTCGCATAAGCCGGTTCGGGATACTTCCATCTCCATAATTCTAGTTATGCCGGTTCCCAGAACCCCTTTGAGAATTGCTTGGCCACCGGCGGCATTTTCGCCCGCCACCCGACCCTGCTTATTGGCAGTAGTACCCATGGGAAGATATACTTCCTGCCCAGAGACCAAATGCCTTACTGTTGCGCAATCACCGGCAGCATAAATATCGGCTTGGCTGGTTTCCATTCTTTCATTTACTCGAATAGCGCCTCCAGCCCCCAGTTCGATGCCGGCCTGGGACGCTAGTTCGCTGTTAGGGAGCACGCCTATGGAAAGTATCACCAGATCAGCCGGGAAATAATCAGGTCCTACCACTACTTCCTTTACCTTTTCACTACCTTTAAAAGCGGTAAGGGATGATCCTGTTAAAATCTCAATACCCCTGGATTCCATATAGCTGCGAATTACTTCCGCAAGATCGGGGTCCATATTGGGTAGAATATGGGGAGCCTTTTCAATTACTTTAACCTTACAGCCATGTACCAGCAAGTTTTCAACCATTTCCAGGCCGATATAGCCTGCACCTACGACAACTGCATGGGCGGGCTGGTATTCCTGAAGATAAGCCTTTATGGCCTGACTATCCTGAATGCTGCGAAGGGTAAAAATACCTTTCAAACCAATGCCGTCCAGAGAGGGAAGCAGTGGCCGAGCGCCGGTGGCAATGATTAACTGGGCATATTCTTCGACCCAAGAGCGCTTCGTTAACAGGTCCTCTAATATAATCTGTTTTTTATCGCTATTAATTTCCAAGGCTCTGCACCTGGTTATGACCTGGATACCCTGCCGGGCAAAGTCATCCACCGTTCGAGCCATTAACTTCTCATGGGATTTTACTATATCTCCGATATAATAGGGCAAACCTCAGGAAGAATAGGAGATATATGAATCATCAGTAAATACCTTGATATCCAGCTCGGGATTAACCCGGCGGGACTTGGCGGCTGCACTCATACCTGCTGCAACTCCACCGATTATTCTCAGCCTGCTGCTCATTTTTTGTTCCTCCTCGTATAATATTTTTTGTAAGCATCTTGTTGATAAATATCCAGCAATAAGCCTTACTAATTGCCATAAATTAAATGGAAATCATGTTCCTTGATGAATTTATATATTTGATTCCAATGCAAAAACCATGTTTGGATGCATAAATATGCAGGAGCCGTCGACGGAGCATGTTAAGGTATTTCCTAAATAATGTTAATATATATTGATCTTCTGCATATGGTTAAAATAATCCTACCCATGTTTAAAAATAAATCTACTGTTTTTTATTGTACATAGTATTAAAAATGGGGGCGGGTAATTATGTATTCAAAATTTCCAGGTCCTTGTTAATATTTTTGAAAAATAGTACAATGCACTATATTGAATGATGGTTGTTAATGGGGATCTGGGCGAGGAGGAAGTAAAGTGGCTAAGATTAGATTGTATGCAGACAACTGCTGTGATCTTGACCAGGATGTCCTGAAACGGTTGGAGATAAGCTCCGCTGCTTTAAAAGTAAACATCAAAGACAAGAGTTATCGAGATAGAGTAGATTTATTACCGGGGAAATTCTATGAATTGATCAAGGAACCGGGAATTATGCCTACCACTTCGCAGGTTAATCCAGCGGAATTTGAAGAAGAGTTTAAAAAAATTCTAGCCGAAGGCGATAACGAAATAATATACGTAGCCTTTTCTTCGGGATTAAGCGGGACCTATCAATCTGCCTGCCTTGCTCGGGATATGGTAGATCCAGAACGCATTACGGTTATAGATTCCAAAAGTGCATCCCTGGGATATGGATTGACCTTGATCAGGGCGGCCCGGGCCATAGCCGCAGGTTCGAGTAAAGATCAGGTTATTGAAGAAATTATGGACAACATCAGTAGAATGGAGCACGTTTTTATTGTAGGGGATTTTGAAATGCTGAAAAGAGGAGGCCGGGTCAGTGCTGCATCGGCATTTATTGGGTCGCTGTTAAATATCAAAGTTATCGCCGAAATTAAGGACGGTGTCATTCACCCCGTAGAAAAGGTAAAGGGCTTGAAAAAGGCCAAAAAGAGACTGCTGGAAATAATGGCCGAACGAGGAGACAATCTGCCTGGGCAGCTTATTGGAGTTGTTCACTCCAATGATCCCGGAGGAGCACAATTAATCAATGATATGATTGCTCATAAATTTGGCTGCCAGAATTTTATTATAAGCGAAATCGGTGCAGTAATAGGCGCCCATGTAGGAGCGGGCACCTACTCGGTATTTTTCCTCCGTAAATAACAGCCGCAAGGTGCGTTTTTGCTCCGGCATTTTTAAATGGTAAAAGGCCACAGCAAAAACGTCCCCTTGTGGCCTATCTTAGTATTTCTTCGTAGAGCTGGATATAATCTTCGATCATTCTATCCCAGCTAAACCTGCTCTCTGCCCAATAGCGGCAGTAACTGCGATTCAGGGACAGTACCTGTGGCAACACCGAGCAGGCCTGTTCCACGTCATCAACCAGAAAGCCGCTTTTTCCATCGTCAACAACTTCCGGCATCGAACCTTTATTAAAAGCTATGACTGGAGTGCCGCAGGCCATAGCTTCTACCACGCTGAGGCCAAAGGGTTCATGGAAATTGATGGGGTGAATTAAAGCCAGGGCATTTCCCATGAGTTGATTGCGCTGAGCAGGATTGGCTACCCCAAAATAAATTATATTTTCTCCATCTATAAACGGTGCTACCCGGGTATTATAGTATTCCCGGTCCTGGATTATCCCGGCTATTATGAGCCTGATACCGGATTGTCTGGATATTTCGATTGCTTCCGCAGTGCCCTTGTCCGCATGTATCCTGCCGAAATATAAAAGGTAGTCTCCGGCCTGCTCCTGGAAGCCAAATTGCTTCAGGTCAATACCGTGATAGATGGTTCTGGCATAATGCAATTCTTCACTGCGATCGGCGTTGCTTATGGACACATAATAATTACTATCGTTGTATTCGCGATACACGGGTATTATTTTACTGGAAGAAAAACCATGTATGGTAGTTACCATTGGAGTGTTTACCAAGCGGGAAAAAACCAGTGGCAGAAAGTCATAATTATTGTGGATAATATCAAATTTATCAGCCGCTTCAAACAAGTGTGAAATGTGCAGCGCTTCCCATACTTTAGGATCCATATCTTTGTTTTCTTCATATGGTACCGGGCAAATGGAGGCCAGCTGGGCCTGGGTTATAGAATCCCCGGTAGCGAAAAGAGTTACCTCCAACCCTCTTTTAACCAGCCCTTCTGCCAGCAGCGATACCACCAGCTCCCAGGGGCCGTAATTTCGGGGTGGAGTTCTCCAGGCAATAGGTGACAATAATGCTATTTTCATTGACCATGCTCCTCATTATTTTTATTTAGACTACTCAGGTAAGAGGCATACATTTTTTCGAGATTAGTTTAAGGATTCTTATAGTATGCGTCTCTAATGAATTCATTTATACAGGAGTATATTATCTCGGAATCTCCAGCTGCTATTTGATGATAACCTTTCTTAAACAATTTTAAACCAAAATTCCATCAGAGGGACAATCTTCATGATAAAGAAAATCCCCTATTTATTCTGAAGAATAGGCTGATTTATGCTACAATTAATCAAAAAAAGGGGTATCTTTGTGCGAGTTAAAGTTAGTGAGTTAATGAACGCCAAACTGCTTTTCCTACAGTCCCGGCAGACTATTGCAGAAGCTGCCCAACTTTTTATTGAAAATGAAAATATATCTGCCGTACCGGTGTTAGATGAAAACCAGAGGTTGATTGGTTTTGTTGGCAAAAAACAACTGCTGGGGGCAATGGCCAGTGGGATACTGCCATCCAACGAGCTTTCGCCCATAATTGCCCGGGAAGTTAGAAGTATATTCTTCGACGACTTTCTGCCGGACATATTAAAGGACAAATTTGAATACCTCCCGGTTTTTAGAGAGGGCGAGCTGGTGGGGATGCTTTACTATGAAGAAGTTTACCATGGGTTGGCGGAAAGATTGTATGACAAGAAATTGGATATAGAAGCGAGTATTGATGCCGTATATAATCCGGTAATATCTGTAGATAATCAATATCAGATAGGTATATTTAATAAAGCCGCAGCTAAACTGATGAGCATCTCGGCAGAAGAAGTTCGGGGATCAAATGCCAGGGATATGCTTGTCGGTACTGGGATTTTAGAATCATTTGTCAGCGGCTCTCATGCTCCACTCCCGTCCAATAAACTGGTCATAGCCGGCAGGAGTTTTCTGCCTTATCGAACCAACATTGTAAGAGATGGTAAAACAATCGGAGCTATCCTGGTCTTAAGAGAAATTTCGGAGTTTGAAGAACTGGTGAAAGAATCGGAATATACGAAAAAACTTAACCGGGAGCTGGATGCGGTAATAGAATCTTCCTTTGATGGATTGTATGTTACTGATGGACAGGCTAATACTTTGATGTTAAATAAGGGTTTTGAGCGCATTACAGGCATTATGGGATTTGAATGTATCGGAAGAAATATGGCGGATTTGGTGAAAGAAGGAGTGTTTTCGCGATCGGGAACTCTGTTGGCTCTGGAAAAAAAAGAAAGAGTCACTATAACTATCGTGCCGCGAAGCGGCAAAGAAGTCCTGATAACCAGCAACCCCATCTTGGATGAAGAAGGCAGGATAGTAATGGTAGTTACCAATGTGCGGGATATAACTGAATTAAATGAACTGCAAAGGCGCTTGGAGCAGGTGGAGGGATTGCATGAATTTTATAAGACCGAACTGCAGCACCTGAAAATGCAAAGCTCCCAGAAGATGGTAGTTAAATCCAGTAAAATGAAAGAATTATTGAATATGGTTATGAGAGTTGCAGGAGTAGATTCAACCGTACTTATCCAGGGTGAATCAGGCGTGGGGAAAGAGTTGATCGCTGAAATTATCCATAAAGGCAGCAACAGGAAGGAAGGACCTTTTATAAAGGTTAACTGCGGTGCGATTCCTGAAAATCTATTAGAATCAGAATTGTTTGGTTATGAAGAGGGAGCCTTTACTGGAGCGAGGAAAACAGGAAAAATTGGCCTCTTTGAGCTGGCCAATAACGGGATATTATTTTTGGATGAAATAGGGGAGCTGCCCCTGGGACTGCAGGTAAAACTATTACGAGTGTTGCAAAACAAAGAGATTATTAGAGTGGGGGGTGGCAAATCCTTTAAAGTAGATACCAGGATACTGGCCGGAACGAATCAAGATTTAATGGAAATGGTTAATCAACAAAGGTTCAGGTTAGATCTCTATTATCGCTTAAATGTAATACCTATTACGGTGCCTCCTTTGAGGGACAGGTCAGAGGATACGCCGGTTCTGGCTAATTACTTCCTGGAAATATTTAATCACAAGTATCAGATGAACAAACGTTTCCACAAAGATGTTATTGATTGTTTTTTGGAATATGATTGGCCGGGAAATGTTAGAGAATTAGAGAATCTTACGGAAAGGTTGATTGTAACCAGCAATGATAATGTGATAGCA